>JANORH010000131.1:0-3664 GCA_031415215.1 Alphaproteobacteria bacterium
GCCCGCCTGGACCTGAACTACGATCCCTTCACCGGCAGCGCCCTCGGCCGCACCTACAAGATGTCTGTGAAGAAGCGCTTCTCACGCCTTGAGACCGCTGGCGTCCGGCTTCAGCCGGCGCGCCAGCGGTCAATGGCTTCAACATGGGCGCGCAACGCCCCTTACTCCCACTCGATCGTCCCCGGCGGCTTGCTCGTCACATCGTAAACCACCCGGTTCACCCCTCTGACCTCATTGATGATCCGCGTGGCGCAGCGGCCAAGGACCTCCCAGGGGAACTCAAAAAAGTCGGCGGTCATCCCGTCGGTGGATGTGACAGCACGAAGGGCCAGCACGTCCTCATAGGTGCGAGCGTCACCCATAACGCCGACGGTCTTGACCGGCAGCAACACGGCGAAAGCCTGCCAGATGCTGTCGTAGAGGCCGGCCTTGCGGATTTCGTCCAGATAGATGGCGTCGGCCTGTTGCAGGACGGCCACCTTTTCGCGAGTGATTTCGCCGGGAATTCGGATGGCCAGACCTGGGCCAGGGAATGGGTGGCGGCCCACGAAGGCGGGAGCCAGGCCCAACTCGACGCCAAGGGCGCGGACCTCGTCCTTGAACAGCTCGCGCAGCGGCTCCACCAACTTCAGCTTCATATAGTCCGGCAGGCCGCCGACATTGTGGTGGCTCTTGATCACCGCCGAGGGGCCGCCACTGGCGGACACGCTCTCGATGACATCCGGATAGAGCGTGCCCTGGGCCAGGAACGCCGCACCTTCGATCTTTTGGGATTCCGCGTCGAACACGTCGATGAATAGCCGCCCGATGGTCTTGCGCTTGGCTTCGGGGTCGGTCACGCCCGCCAGCTGATCCAGGAACAGGTCGCCCGCATCCACATGGATCAGAGGGATGTTGTAGTGGTCACGGAACAGGGTCACGACCTGGGTCGCCTCGTCCTTGCGCAACAGGCCGGTGTCAACGAACACGCAAGTCAGCTGTGCGCCGATGGCCTCGTGGATCAACACGGCGGCCACCGAAGAATCCACCCCGCCCGAAAGGCCGCAGATTACCTTCGCATCGCCAACCTGGGCGCGGATCTTGGCAACGGATTCCTTGCGGTAAGACGCCATCGTCCAGTCACCCCTCAGCCCGGCGATCCGGTGGGTAAAGTTGCGCAGGATCAGCGCACCGCGCGGCGTGTGCGCCACCTCCGGGTGGAACTGGATGCCATAGAACCGCCTGCCCTCGTCGGCGATCACCGCATAGGGGCTGCCTTCGGACGTAGCGACCACCTCAAATCCTAATGGAATCGACGTGATCTTGTCACCGTGGCTCATCCAGACGGTTTCGCGGTCGCCCACGTCGCCCAAACCGTCGAGCAGGGGCGACTGTCGCTCGATCCGGATTTCGGCACGGCCAAACTCACGGTCATGGCCACTTTCCACAGCGCCACCCAGCTGGGCGCAGAGCGTCATTTCGCCGTAGCAGATACCAAGAACCGGCACGCCCAGCTCAAATATCCGCTGCGGAGCCGACGGGCTGCCCATTTCATGCACGCTGGCTGGCCCACCCGACAGGATCACCGCCTTCGGCGCGTAGGCGTCGAGGATCGCATCAACCTTGTCGTAGGGATGGATCTCGCAATAGACGCCGCTCTCTCGCAACCGCCGCGCGATCAACTGGGTCACCTGACTGCCGAAGTCGACGATCAAGACCTTTTCGTGGGCAGCGTCTGTCATGGGATTCCGTCAAAGGGATTTCTGCAACACAGCGACATAGAAACCGTCGGTGCCGGAGGTTCGAGGGGTCAGGCGCAGGTCACCGTCAGGGGTCAGGAACTGGAGTAGCTCGGGATCGGTCGTAGCTGAGGTTCGGGCAAAGTCCGGATGCACCGTCAAGAACGCCGCGACCCGGTCCTCGTCCTCTTCCGGCAAGATAGAACAGGTGACGTAGATCATCCGGCCGCCAGGCTTCACATAGACCGCACCCTCGCGCAGCACTTGATCCTGGTCCGCGATGCGGCGATCCAGTGTGTCCTGCGTCAGCTTCCATTTGGTGTCCGGGTGTCGACGCCATGACCCGGTGCCACTGCACGGCGCGTCGATGAACACCACATCCATGCGCGCTTCCAGGCCTTTCAACGGCTCCGGATTGAGCGGCGTACGGATCTGCAGATTGCGCACCCCCGCCCGGTCGCCGCGCCGGATCGTATCGGTCAGCCGCCGTGCGTCGCTGTCGAAGGCATAGATCTGGCCGGTGTTGCCCATGGCCGAGGCCAGCGCCAGGGTCTTGCCGCCGCCGCCGGCGCAGAGGTCAAGCACCTGTTTGCCCTTGACGTCGCCGGCCGATGCCGCAGCGATCTGGCTGCCCAGATCCTGGATCTCGAACCAGCCTTTCAGAAACTGCGGGATCGCCTCGACCGGCGCGCCGCGCGCCTCTGCGGCCGGGGCGGCGACCCGCAGTGCGTTGGGCATCAGGCCGGGAGGTTCCGCGTTCATCGCCGTCAACGCCTTCAGGGCGCGAGGCGGATCGGTCTTCAGAAGATTGACACGAAGGTCCGTGGGCGCACGCTTCGAAAGTTCAGCACCTTCAGCGGCTCGCTCGTCGCCAAACACCCGGGCAAACGAGGATTCCAGCCACTCGGGATAGTCACCCCGCACGGAGTCCGGCGCTTCGGCGAGGTTGCGTGGGCGCTGCAGGGCCTGACGCTCGGCGTCGGTCAGCGGACCCGGGCCATGGACCTCGTCAGCCGAGGCATCGGCCACCCGATCAATCGACCAATCCCAATGCAGGTGAAGAACTGCAATTGCCGCCGCTTTCGGGCTCCCATCGCCCATCTGCCAGGCCAATGAGCGCTTGCGACGCAGCACATCCAGCACCAGACCGGACACGCCGGCCCGATCCTTGGCCCCCGCATACCGCGCGGATTCGCCCCACGATTTCAGTGCGAGACGAACGGGCCGATGGCGCGTCTCGATCTCGGTCAGAATCTCTATGGCCGCCGCAAGGCGTCCTCCGTCGCGCATCAGATCACCTGAGAAGAGCCACGAGGATCATGACCAGACCGATCAGCGAGGCGAACCACACAATCGACCGCACCATGGGAATTCCGGCGGCGTACAAGGGCGCGTAGGCGGCCCGACCAACCACATAGAGCAGCGAGCCCCAGATGGTCAGGTCCGTGCCCAGCCGGCCCGCTGCGGCCGCCGCCAGAACGGCAGCGGCAAAGAACGGAAACGTCTCCAGAAAGTTCCAGAACGCCCGGTGAAGGCGCGCCGCAGAACCGCTGATTGGCATCGGCATGTCGCGAGGACCTGCCGCCCATTTCATGTCCTGCTGCGCCCGTGCGGCACCTGCAGCCCATAGCAGCTGGACCAGTCCGATGATGATCGCTGCACCCAGCAGCTTCAGTTCCACAGCCATCGTCTAGCCTGCACTGGGATAGTTGGGGGCCTCGCGGGTGATCATCACGTCGTGGACGTGGCTCTCCCGCAGGCCCGCGCCGGTGATGCGGATGAACCGGGCGCGTTCGCGGAACAGCGCCAAGTTCGGCGCCCCCACAGAGCCCATGGCCGCGCGCAGCCCGCCCACCATCTGATGCAGGATCGGCGACAGCGGACCCTTGTAGGCCACCTGGCCCTCGATGCCTTCCGGAACCAGCTTCAGGGCGTCGGTGACGTCC
>JANORH010000132.1:0-6813 GCA_031415215.1 Alphaproteobacteria bacterium
GTGCTGCTGGACGAACTTCTGGGTGCCCGTATCCGCACCGTGGCGGGGGGCACGGACATGAACGTGCAACTGGCCCTGGTCGCCGCCGAAGTCACCGCATCGGGCGGTCGGCCCTATATTATCCCGGGCGGCGGCTCGAACGCTGTCGGCGCTTTGGGCTACGCCGAATGTGCGCTGGAGTTGGTCGCCCAGGCCAATGAAACCGGCCTCGAGATCGACCGGATCGTCACCGCCACCGGCAGTGCGGGCACCCATGCCGGCCTTGTGGCAGGGCTGGCCGTGATGGGCGCAGACATTCCGGTGCTGGGCATCGGCGTCCGTGCGCCCAGGGAAACCCAGGAAGCCAACGTATTCCGCCTGGCTCAGGAGACAGCCGCCTTGCTGGGCCATCCCGACCGGGTCACCCGTGACATGGTCGTGGCCGACTGCGATTATGTGGGCGCGGGCTATGGCCTGATCGACGCAGCGGTCGTTGACGCGCTCAAGACCATTGCCCGATCTGATGCGATCCTGCTGGACCCGGTCTATACCGGCAAGGCCATGAAGGGTCTGATCGCCCTGTCCAAGGCCGGCACCTTTGACGGCGAGACCGTGGTTTTCCTGCACACAGGCGGCGCCCAGGGGCTGTTCGGCTATCAATCCGAGCTGGAGGGACAGCTGCAATGAGCGACCACCAGCTGGTTCTCGGTGTTATCGGCGGCATGGGCCCGGCGGCCACGCTGGAGTTTTTGACCCGGGTCCAGGCCTATACCCCTGCGGAAAAGGACCAGGACCATATCCGGGTCATCGCCGACATTAATCCCAAGGCCCCCGATCGCAACGTGCCGGGCACCAATGCCGGTGCGGTGCTGGCCGAGATGGCCGGGGCTTTGCAGGGCGCCGGCGCTGAGGTTCTGGCCATGCCCTGCAACACCGCCCACGCTCACGCCGACCTGATCCAGCGGGCTTCAGGACTGCCGCTCATCGATATGATCGACCTGGGCGCCGAAGCTGCCCGGCGTAGCGGCGCGATGCGGGCCGGCGTGCTGGGCACCAAGGGCGCGATCAAGCTCTATCGTGAGTATCTGGCGGCCCGCGCCATGGGCCTGGTTACCTTGTCCCCGGAAAGCCAGGATGGCTTTATGGATGCGATCTACCGCATCAAGGCGGGCGACCGAGGTGACGAGGTCAAGGCCCGGATGCAGGCCTACGCCGCCGAACTCAAAAGTCTCGGTGCCGAGGTGCTGATTGCCGGCTGCACCGAAGCTCCGCTGGTGCTGACCAAAGACGACAGCCGTCTTGAGCTCATCGATCCGGGTGACCTGCTGGCCCGCCGAGCCGTCGGCGTGTGCATGGGCTGGGAACCATTGCCGAACCGGCCTGGCTAAGCCCGAAACCTCAATTGGGCTGGGTCTCCTGCCACCGTTTCAACGCCTCTGCAGGACCGGCATAGGCTTCCTGCAGCTCCGCGCTCCAGTAGCGCAGGTGGTCGACGGCGACCTTCTGGCCAGTGACCGCGCAGAGCACATAGCGGCCCGACTTCAGGACAGCGAAGTCGCCGTCGCCGTAGTGGAGCTTGGCCATATCGTTGGCACCGAAGGGACGTTCGTGAGCGTTCATGTTGCCGACTTTAGCGCGCCCGACCCTATCAGAACAACTCACCCTGCGGTGGCGGCTCTGGCGAACGGCGAGGTCTGGCGGATTTAGCTGACGCGGGCGGGCGCTCACTTGCGTCTGCATCGATCACCGCCTGACGCGTGACCCGGTCACCGAAGGTAATGGCCACGAGCTCGCCAACCGCCAGGCCTGCGCCAGCCTGGACCAGCGTGCCGTCCGCCCGCGCTACCCGGGCAAACCCCCTCTGAAGGGGTCGATCCGGATCGACCGACGCGTGGAGCTTCGACAGGGCCTGCAGTCGCTCCGACAGGCGGTCCACGCCGCGTCGCATCGCAGGCTGAAGCCGCGTGGCAAGGCTGTCGAGCCGGGCCTTCTGAACCGCCTGAGGACGTTGCAGCAGCAAGGGTGAGAGGCGTGAGGCCACGCGCACCAGTTCACGCTCATGCACCGCAGCGTTCCGGGCGAGACCGGCGGCCAGCTTGCCCGATACGATGTCAAACCTCTGCTCGGCCAGGCGCAGCAGGTCGGGCACCCGTCTCAGTGCCCGGTCAGCGGTCGCGATCCGGCCCCGGCGATCCTCCACCACGCGACCGCCGCTGCGATGAAGGCGTGCGTTCAGATCAGACACCAGGGCCTTCAGCTCCGCCAACACCGGCGTCGCCATCTCGGCTGCGGCCGTTGGGGTTGGCGCGCGCCGATCCGAGACGAAATCAATCAGGGTGGTGTCGGTCTCGTGGCCTACGGCGCTGATCAGCGGTATCGGGCAATCGGCCACGGTTCGTGCCAGCGCCTCGTCATTGAATGCCCAAAGATCCTCTACCGAGCCGCCGCCGCGCGCCACGATCAGGACGTCCGGCCTGGGCACCGGCCCCGTGCTGTCCAGTGCGGCGAACCCGCGGATCGCGGCAGCGACCTGGGCAGCGGCGGCATCACCCTGAACCACCACCGGCCATACGATCACCCGGCAGGGCCAACGGTCGCGGATGCGGTGCAGGATATCGCGGATCACCGCGCCGGTCGGGCTGGTGATCACGCCGATCACGGCCGGCATGTCGGGCAGGGGCTGTTTGCGTGCGGCCTCGAACAACCCTTCGGTCGCCAGCCTGGTCTTTAGACGCTCCAGTTGCGCCAGCAGCGCGCCGATCCCCGCCGGCTCCATGGTCTCGATGACGATCTGGTAGCGGGAGCCTTGCGGGTAGGTAGTGATCTTGCCGGTGACGATCACCTCCAGCCCCTGTTCGGGACGGACCTGCAGACCGCGAACCTGACCCTTCCAGACCACCCCATCGATGGCGGCGCGCTCGTCTTTGATCGTCAGATAGACGTGGCCGTTGGAGTGGTTTGTCACCTTGGACAGCTCGCCCCGCAGGCGCACGAAACCATAGGCCTCCTCCAGCGTCCGTTTCAGCGCAAAGGCCAGCTCCGAGACGGAGTAGGGCTTGGCGTTGCCGGTCTCATCCGAGGATGGGGCGAGGTCTGTCATGAGCCCAATCTATCCGGCCTTGAGTCCATGCGCCAAAAGGAAAGGGACGCATCCGAAACCTTAAGGTGGCGCGGCCACCCGGGTTCCAGACACGCCCCCCATCCCCAACGGATTGGTGGTCCGCGCACAGAGGCGAACTCTAGATGTAGCGGCGCAGGCTCCGGGCCAGTTCGGCGGCACCGGACTTTTTCTTGGTCTGGACCGGCTGATAGGCGATCGAGGCGTGCTCGTGGCAGTACGGCCCGGTCTCTTCCGAGCGCCGGCCGCAAAAGGTGAAGTTGTCCAGCGAGGGATCGCCGATGGGCCACTTGCACATGTGCGCGCCCAGCGTCAGCACCGTGGCGGTGCCCGGCCGCTCGTCGATATAGCGCACCGGCGTCGGCGCGGTGGGTTGAGAGGCCGAGACCGGCTCGGCGATCCGGCGCGGTGCCGAAGGGGCGGCCACAGCCGCGCGAGCCGGACGCGGGGGCTTGAAGGTCGTGCGCTGTGGCTTGGATGGTGTTGCGCGGCCCGACAGGCCCAGACGGTGAACCTTGCCGATCACGGCGTTGCGCGTGACCCCGCCAAGTTGTTTGGCGATCTGGCTGGCGGACAAGCCGTCCTGCCAGAGTTTCTTCAAAAGTTCGACCCGTTCTTCGGTCCAGCCCATGGCTTCGCCTCCCAGCCCAAGGGTGTCCAGCGCGCGACACGCGTCGCCGGTATCTACATCTTGTGTCACCACGCGAACTCGTCGCTCAGCAACCACCATCAGTAGTAAACAACTCCCTAACGGCCACAATAGGCGCCATGCCGGTCATCCACAGGAACTAGATGTTGAGTCGGAGCGGGGCACCCTTGCGCGAAGCTCGCGCGCGGCGCAAATCTCGCCAATGCGAGACATGCCAGCCGTTCAAACCGTCCTTCCGCCGCAACCACGCGTCTATCAGGGTGTGAACTGGGAAGGCCTGAAGACCCTCTACTTCCGGGAGATCCGCCGGTTCATCAAGGTGGGCACCCAGACCTTGGCTGCCCCGGTGGTGACGGCGCTTCTCTATATGCTGGTGTTCGTGGTCGCGGTCGGCGGCGGGCGTGAGGTGCACGGCGTGGCCTACGGAACATTCGTGGCGCCAGGTCTGATCATGATGCAGATCCTCAGCAATGCTTTCGCCAACTCCTCCTCGTCACTGCTGCAGGCCAAGTTCAACGGCATGATGGGTGACTTCATGACCCCGCCTCTGACCCCTATCGAACTTGCCGTCGGGTTCGGCGCGGGCGCGGCGACGCGCGGCATTGTGGTGGGACTGGTCACCCTGCTGGCGGTGATGCCGTTTGCCCGACTGCCGATGGCCCAGCCCTGGGCCGTGCTCTACTTCGGCGTCGGCGCAGCGCTGATCATGGCCTTCATCGGCATCATGGCCGGGCTATGGGCGGAAAAGTTCGACCACATGGCGGCGGTCACCAACTTCGTGATCATGCCCATGACCTTCCTTTCGGGGACCTTCTACCTCGTGGAAAAGCTACCCGAGCCGTTCCGCAGCGCCAGCCACTACAACCCCTTCTTCTACCTCATCGACGGCTTCCGTTTCGGTTTCACGGGCCAGGCCGACAGCTCGATCCTGATCGGCGTCGTGATGACAGCGGTTCTAACGACGGGGTTGGGTTGGGTCTGTCTTTGGATGTTCCGGACGGGCTACAAGATCAAGACGTAGGTCTTTCTCTCTCCTTCATGGTTAGGGGTTTCACGGAAGCTCGTCCGCGACAGATCAAGCGGATGAAACCGACGTTCTCCTGACCTATCGGGGCGGAGACGAGCCGTAACGGACGGCAGATGCGTCGCCGGATCACGGAATGTTCTACCGAGCTTCGTCGCTTACCTCGAGATCGACGGCGGTGCGAGACGGCGGCCGCCTCCCCGCATCTTTGCAGAGCGTCATGCAGAGGTCGTTCTCATCGCAAGTCTCACAACAGCTATCGAGCGGGCACCAGTGCGCTGGTGCCCGCGCAGGTAAGTTCCTAATTTGTTCTTGACCTGATTGCCTGCGTGTGAGATTGTTTCCGCGTCGATCAGTGCGCTTTCCCAGCCGCCATGAGCGGACAAGGTGCGCACCAAGTCCGGCCAATGCGAAGTCTGTCTGTCGCGGCAACGAGGCCGCGGCGCGGCTGCGCCCGTGCGCGGCTTTCAACTCAGCGACTGGAGAGAGACCTTGGCCGGAACTGGCTCATATGCCCGTGGCGATCACCCACGCAGTGTACCCGATACCCTCGCGCGACCCTTTGCAGGGATGGCTATCCAACAGCGGGCCTACAATGAAAGACAGGCGGCAGGGCTGGAACGGCGCGGCAGAGATAGCGTCACGCCCACGCCCACGCCTGCACCCATCCGAACCGGGCCAGTCGCCTCGCTGGCGGACCGGACGTAGCGAGGCTCCGACCCTGACATCGCCGAGCTCCGCAGACAGCAGGCCGACTTCGGGAAGATTCGGCGGCAGCTGGACAGGGAGAACAGTTGGCTGGCGGTAGGTGCCTTGGCTCCTGTCGGCGCCGTTGCCGCAGTTGAGGGTGGTGCCATGCTGGCCGGCAGAGCCTTGGCGTAGCCCTTTCCGAAGGTGCCGCTAAATTTTCTTGAGCGTGAAGCCTGGCAAGTTCGCCCGGCCGCCGAGAAGCTCGTCCGCAGTGCCGCCAAGACCTCCGACGATGCGCTTAGGCGGGTGGGCCGTGCTCGCTTCGCCAAGGCAAACGGCAAGTCAGCATCCGACATGGATGCCGTAGTGCACCACAGCGATCCACTGGAGTATGCGTTTCTCAAGCCGAATGCCGATCCAAACCGTCTCGCCAGTCTTTGGGGATTGCGCTCGGACGCCCATCAGATTGCCAACAACGCATGGACGGCTTTCAGGACGGAACTGAGGGGGAGAATACCTACCCAAGCGGAAGTGATGGCGGCGAAGCTGCGCATCGATAGAGCGGTCGCGCCGTACATCCAGCGATCTGGCATATAACGACCTGGCCCACGGTCGCCGAAGGGACCAACTCGATGAGTTTGATCGCCGACATTGCTAAGGCGCTGGAGCAGCGGCATGAGCTGGTCCGTGCGCGTATAGACCACTCCTTGCGGATCATAGAACACGTCAGTGATGAGATCGGCCAACAGCTGCCCGAGGATCTCACGGCGTTCTATCGAGAGCATATTCAGAGGGTCGGTGACTTTCTGGCGATAGTTCCGATCTGGAACGATCGCGTGGGCTGGCGGGCCGGGATGGTAGAGACTACCGTTTTGCTTCCCGCGCGCTCGGTTCCCATTTTTTCCGACGGATGTGGGAGCTTCTATGGCCTTGACCTGGATGCTGGCGACGCGGCCCCTGCTGTCTATTTTTTTGATCACCAGGATGATTTCAGTCGGCCAAGCTGGGCCGCTGGGTCTTCAATAGCGACCTTCCTCCTGTTGCTTGCAGATGGAGATCGCGCGCATCGAGAAAACTGGTCCCCAAAATGGGAGTTGGCCATTGACCCGGACCTGGAACGATGTGCGCGCGCCCCAGCGATCTGGAATGCAGGTTAGAAGCGCAGACCAAGTCGCCCGGGGACAACACTCTCGACCAAACATCTTCCCTGCGAAGCCAGGGCTTACAGCCAGACTGAGGGTCCCCCGCCTTGCTCGCCTTTTGGCGAGCAGTCGTTTCCTCTTTTGGGGAGTTGAGAAGTTCGTCACGATTGACTTCGTCACAATCCGAGACGAAAACGCCAAGCCTTCCGGT
>JANORH010000133.1:0-2962 GCA_031415215.1 Alphaproteobacteria bacterium
ACGCAGACTTCGAGATCACGGTCACCGATCCGGGCGGCCATTCCAGCCGACCGACGCCAACCAACGCCATCTATCGCCTGGGCAAGGCGCTGGACAGGCTGGCTGCCTATCGGTTCCCGGCGATGCAGAACGAAATCACCAAGGGGTCGATGCTGGCGGCTTCGGCCAGTACCCCGGGCGTGATCGGCAATGCGCTGGGCCGCTATGCGACCAACCCGGGCGATACCGAGGCCATGGAAATCCTCAGCAGGGACCCTAACCAGAACCCCGCCCTTCGTACGACCTGTGTGGCGACGATGATCAGCGGCGGACACGCCACCAACGCCCTGCCCCAGAAGGCCAGTGCCACAGTCAATTGCCGGATTTTCCCGGGCACGTCCGCCGCCAGCGTCCGCGAAACACTGATCGAGGTGATTGCCGATCCCAGCGCGACGGTGAAGCGGATGGCGGACGGGTCGGTGGACAGCCCCGCCTCGCCCCTGCGCCCCGATGTGATCGCAGCGGTGACAAAGGCGGTCCATGCCCGCTTTCCCGGCTTGCCGATTGTGCCGTCACAGCAATCCGGTGCAACCGACAGCATGCATTTCCGGTCGGTTGGCATCCCCAGCTATGGTGTCTCGGGCATGTTCACTCGGTCGGGCGAATCCTTCACACACGGGCTGAACGAAAAGGCCCCGTTGGACACTCTGGACGGAAGCCTGGCGCACCATGAGAGCTTGCTGCGCGATCTGGCGAAGTAGTCACCGCGACCAGTATCGATACGGCCACGCGGGCTGGAACCCCGCCTTGCGATAGAGGGACCGGGCGTCCTTGTTCCCCTCTTCGACCTGCAGGAACACGCGGGTTATGCCGCGGGCCTGGGTGGCGCGGCCGAGGGAGGCCAGAACCTGGCTGGCCAATCCCCGGCCCCGGCACTCGGCGTCCGTGCGCATACCATGAATGCCGGCCCAGCCGTGGCCGAAGGTGACGCAGCCGACGGCGACGGTTCGACCGTCCTCGCGGACGCAGCCATACATGGCGTCGGGTGAGCGGGTCAGGGCCGCGACCCGGCTGGCGCCATCGCCGGGATCAAAGCCCTCGCCCAGGAAGACCGCCCCCCAGTCCGCGTCAGGCTCGCTCAGAAGATCGCCGGGCGTATCGCGCAGCCGGGCCAGCCGGTCGACGTCGCCGATTTCTACAACGGTGGGCTTGTCGGTCACGTAGCCGCGGGTCGCCAGCGCGTCTCGCACAGCGCGCAGGCCCGGCTTGTCGGCGACCCGAAAAGCCGGTGACAGGCCCTCGGTCCAGTAGGCCGCTTCGATCTCGCTCAGTGCCGAGGCGTCAAGATCATGGCGCAACGGCACGGCGCTCTTGGCCCGGCCAATGGCGCCATCGTCGAGCGGAACCAGCCAACCACCGATTTCGACCACCTTGGCCGGCGCGACGCCTTCGACCGTGGCGCGTTCCAGGCTCTCGATGTCGTGAGGCTTCATCCCTTGTCCCGCATGAGCCGCGCCTTGTCGCGCTGCCAGTCGCGGGTGGCGGTGGCCTCGCGCTTGTCGTGTTCTTTCTTGCCTTTGGCCAAGCTGATCTCGAGCTTGGCCATGCCCTTGTCGTTCCAGTAGAGCTTGGTTGGGATGATTGTACGGCCGTCGCGCTGGACAGCGCCGATCAGCTTGTCGATCTCCTTGCGCTTCAGCAGCTGTTTGCGATGGCGACGGGGCTCGTGATTGAAGTGCGGTCCGGCCTGGGCGTAGGGCGGAAAGTCGGCGTTGACGAGCATGATCTCCTTGCCCTCCACTGCCGCGTAACTCTCGGCGATATTGGCCCGGCCCACGCGCAGGGATTTCACCTCTGACCCGGTCAGCGCCAGACCCGCCTCGAAGGTCTGTTCCAGAAAATAGTCGAACCGCGCGCGACGGTTCTCAGCGATGAGTTTGCCGGCCATCAGATCAGCCCCGCATCCCGCATCCCGGCCAGCACCTCGGCGCGGGCAGCCTCTGAGCAGGCGACGATCGGCAGGCGCGCGTCCTCGGCACACAGGCCCATGTGGGCCATGGCGAACTTGGTCGGCGAGGGCGACGCATCCGAGAACAGCGCCTTGTGCAATCGGATCAGACGGTCCTGACCCTTCAGCGCGTCCTTCCACTGCCCCGAAAGGGCGTCATTGTAGAACCGGGCGCAAAGGTCCGGGGTGACGTTGCAGGTCACGGAAATGGCACCGTGGCCCCCATGGGCCATATAGCCCAGGGCAGAATCGTCATTGCCCGACAGCATCACCCACTCGTCGCCACAGGATATGCGCTGGACGCTGGTGCGGGTGAGGTCGCCGGTGGCATCCTTGATGCCAACCATGTTCGGCAGTTTTGCCAGCCGCGCGAGGGTCTCGTTGGAGATGTCCACACTGGTCCGGGCCGGGACATTGTAGATCAGCACCGGCAACTGCACGGCGTCGTTGATCGCCCGGTAATGGGCGTAGAGCCCCTCCTGGCTGGGGCGATTGTAGTAGGGGGTGACCACCAGAGCCCCGTCAGCACCCACGGTCTTGGCATGGCGCACCAGTTCAATGGCCTCGGCTGTGGAGTTGGACCCGGCACCGGCCACGACCGGAACCCGGCCCGCCGCCGTCGCAACGCACAGCTCGACCACGCGCCGATGCTCGTCATGGCTCAGTGTGGCCGTCTCGCCCGTGGTACCGACGGGCACGAGGCCGTGCACGCCACCGGCGATCTGACGCTCGACCAGGGCCACAAAAGCGTCCTCATCCAGCGCGCCATTGCGAAAGGGAGTGATCAGCGCCGGCAGGACGCCGTGAAACAGAGGATCAGACATGGGGATAAACAAATGACCGTGAAATTGCCGCATGGTGATGCGACGTTCAGATTTGGCGCGACAATATGTCGGCGCAAGCCTAGCCCGCAACGCCGATTCCGCGCAGTCTTGATACGAACGGAGATCGATTGAACACCCGGACCCGAAACGC
>JANORH010000134.1:0-10615 GCA_031415215.1 Alphaproteobacteria bacterium
CCGAGTTCGGGGTCGATTCCGTCCGGCAGCTGGCTGCGCGCGCTTTGCAAACGCTCATTCACCAGCTGGCGGGCGAAATAGATGTCGGTGCCGTCCTTGAACGCAACGGTGACCTGGCTGAGCCCGTAGCGAGACAGTGAGCGCGTGTAATCGAGGCCTGGCAGGCCCGCGATGGCGGTCTCGACCGGGAAAGTGATCCGCTGTTCGGCCTCCAGCGGCGAGTAGCCGGGTGCCGACGTATTGATCTGGACCTGGACATTGGTGATGTCCGGCGTCGCGTCGATGGGCAAGCGCTGGAAGCTCCAGACGCCTACCAGGGCGCTGAGCAGGGCCAGGGCCAACACCAGCCATCGATAGCGAATTGAGAGCGAGATGATTCTTTCGAGCATCGCGCCGCGCCTAGTGGTCGTGGCTCGCGCCGGACTTCTCGATGTCCGCGCGGATCAGGAAGGCACCGTCTGTGACGTATTCTGTGCCGGGCTCAAGCCCGCCCAGCACCTCGGTCCACTCGGGCGTCCGGCGGCCCAGCTCCAGCATCCGGACCTCGTAGCTGTTGCCCACCTTGGCGAAGACGACAGTGAAGTCGCGGAACCGCTGCAGGGCCCTGGTGCGCACGGCCAACGCCGTGGGCCTGGTCGCCACCTGGAACGCGCCCTCGACGCCCATGCCGGGTCGGAACGTCGCCGAAGCGCCCGGCGGTAGATGCACGTGGGCCATCAGCGTCTGGCTGGCGATGTCGGCGACGGGCACGATGGCCTCTACCGGGGCGCTGACCCGCGCCTCGCCGGACAGGGTTCGCACCTCCACCCGCTGGCCGGCCCGCACCCGCTCGGCGTCGCGTGGATAGACGAAAAACTCGGCGTGCAGTTGCGTCGGATCGGCGATCACGAACAATGGTGCCTCTCCGGCCACGTCGCCGACGTTAGAGCCCTTTTCGACGATGATCCCGCTGATGGGCGCGGGGATAGAGTAGGTCTGGAGGCTGTGGCTGGATTCCACGCGCGCCAGCACCTGGCCCTTGCGAACCTGCTGACCCAGCTCGGCATTCAGCGCCACGATGCGACCGGGATACCAGGCGCGGACCTTGCCCTGACCTTCCGGCTTGATCTCGATCCGACCGGCCATGTCGATCAGCTCGGCCATGACCACTGGCCCTGCGGCCTCGGTCTTGACGCCCCCGGCTTTGGCGGCCTCAGGCGTGATGGTGGTGCGACCTTCGTAGGAGGCATAGGCCCATTGATGAGTGCGCCCACCCTCTGTGGCGCGGACTTTCACGTCGAAGGAGTGCGGCTCGGCGACCACGCCGCCACCTCGCAGAAAATCGCCCTGAGGCGCGAAGGCAATGCGATCCAGCTTGCCGCCCAGGCGGGTCAGTTCGACGTTCAGGGCGACCTCGCCGGGACGGATCGGCTTGTCCTTGCGGTAGGCGTAGGCGTGGAATTCGGGCTCTATGCCATCTTCGAAGATGGTCAGCTCCACGGCGAATTCGCCGTCGCGCAGCAGCCGACCGTTGCGCGGGCCGCGCTCAAAGTCTTCGGCCGACGCACTGTGGTCGTCGGCATGTTCCTCCGGTTTCGCAGAGGGTTCGCCGCAACCGGCAAGCGCCGCACAGGCGAGGAACAGGAGGATGTGACGGCGCATCAGCGGCGCTCCTGGCTATGGGTGGCGGCAAGCGCGCGGTGCTTGCCGGTCAGGCGGTCCAGCGTGGCCAGCCCGGTATGGAACTCGCGTAGCACCTCGACACGTCGGGCGCGGGCCTGGGCCAACGCACGTTCGGCCTCGGTGACGTCGAGGTATTCAAAGCCGCCTTTGTTGAACCCGGCGGTGACTTGCTCAACGGAACGCACGGCGTGCGGGATGACCTCGGCGCGGATTCGCTCTGATTCCACCGCCAGTGCCCGCAGTCGGGCAAACCGGCGGACGATCTCGCGGTCCTGGATTACTTTGGCCCCCGCGATCTCGCCCTCGGCGACGTTGCGTTCCGCCTGGGCGCGCTCGACGTTGGCGCGGTTGGCGGACCGTGCACCCAGAGGTATCGAACCGCCGACCACCAGAGCCGCGTCGCCGCCCTGTCCGAAGTAGCGCAGGCCAGCCCGCAAAGTCGGGTCGGCCACATTGTGCGATTGTTCGACCTTGACGGCGGCAATCGCCACGTCGCGCTCTGCCTCCAGCAATGCAAGCTCAGGGGTGTCGGCGGTCGGCAAAGCGTCCGGTGGCGTGACTCCGAAGAAGGTATCCAGTTTCAGGGTGAAGTCGTCCGAGCCACCCCACCAAGCGGCCAGGGCAGCGCGGCTCGCGCGCGCCGCATCAAGGGCCTGATCGCGGTCGACTTCGGCCTGAGCGGCCAGCGTCTCGGCTCGCGACCCCGCGAACAGGGGGTCACGTGCGCTCTTCACGCGGCGGGTGATGTCGCGAAAGGATCTGTCGGCTGAGACCAGGCGAGCCTCGGCGACCAGCAGTTCCGCTTCGGTGGCCAGCGCTTCGGCATAGGCGATCTGGACATCGCGCAGGACGTCCAGCCGCTTCACTTCGCTACGCAGGCGCACGACTGCCATTTCGGCCTGGGCGCGGCCGGTCCTGGTCTCGCGCTTGTCCGCGCGCTCGAGTGTCCGCTCATAGCTGAGCGTCGCCTCTGTGCGGTTGAACAAGGAATAGGGGCCGGAGCCCGCGAAGTTCTCCAGCTCCAGGCCCAGGGCAGGCGAGGGCTTGACGTCGGCCTGACGCAGGCCCGCCTCGGCCGCCGCAAGACGGGCGATGGTCACCGGATGACCGGAATCAGCAGCTGCGGCACGCGTCAGGGCGTCCGTGAGACTGAGGTGTGGCAGTTCCGACTCGCGCACGGCTGCCGGCGGCGTCTGACCCGGCGCAGGGGTGGCCGCGAGTGCGGTCGAGACCAGAAACAGACCCGCAATGTGGGACCTGCGTAGAAGGGGATGCATTGACGATCCTCACCGTTGACAACAGGAGCGCTTGCGCGCGCGGCTGTCAGGCCCGGGGAGGTCTCATCAATCCGGACACGGGATGCAGTGTCGGAGGTGGGCTGACGACAAAGGCATATAAGGCGCGCTTTGGCGTTAGGTCGGGGATGCCCGCCACGATGGCTGGAGCCCCTGTACCGGTCTGATGACCTTTGCAATGCCCACAGGGACACGCCTCGTCGTCGCAGGGTGCCGGATCAACGGAGCCAGCGTCTGCATCGGCCTGCCCTGAGGCCTCCATCGCTGACGCGGCAACGATCAAGTCATCGAGGCAGATTGTCGCGGACGATACCGACCCGAACGCGGTGACGACCAGCACAAGTGCAGCAAGCACTCCGCCCATCCGTCGCCAACATGTCACGAGCTCAGCCATTGAAGCGGCTATAGCTCGCGTCCCCGCGCTGGGGAATGCGTTATAAGATACAGACTTCGGCGGCGCGCCTGCGCTCTACGAGGCGTTCGTCGGGACGTTCAAACGCCAGCCCGCTTCGGTGGCCATGCGTTCGTAGAAGCCTTGCTCGTAGGCCTGCTCCGGGTCGGCGCGGACCATGCGGTCAAGGCCGTGGGCGTCGTCACCCACCAGGATGCGCCAGCGCTCGGCCTTCACGCCGTCCAGGATGACCGTCGCGGCGGCAGCCGCAGTCATCGGGGCATCCTCGCGGAACCGGCGTGCGCCCTCGGCGACCAGGGCCTGGATCGCGGCGTCGGGAAGGGCGGCAGCGTCGACACCGGCAGACGCCATACGGGTGCGGGCGCGGACCAGCTCTTCGGCCGACAGGGTGTCGTCTTCGGTGTTGGCGATCACCTTGCGCGAGTTGGCGGCGATGTCGGTGCCGATGTGGCCCGGCATCACCACCGAGCACTTGATGTGCGGAGCGGTCCGCCGCAGGTCGGTGACCAGGGCCTCGGTGAAACCCTTCACCGCAAACTTCGCCGCCGCGTAGGCCGTGTGCGACACATGCGGGCCCAGGCTGGCCCAGAAGCCGTTGACCGAGGAGGTGTTGATGATGTGCGCCTCATCGGCAGCCAGCATCGCCGGCAGGAAGGTGCGGACGCCGAGATAAACGCCGCCCCAGCAGACATTGAACGTCCGCTCCCACTCGGTTCGGTCGGTGTTCAACATGGACCCGCCGCCGCCAATGCCGGCATTGTTGAACAACAGGTGGAGCCGGTCCATGTCATGCGCCGCCATGGCGGCGTCGCGGAACGCAATGAGCTGGGCCTCATCAGAGACATCAGCCAGGTGCGCGGTGATGCGGGCACCCTGGGGGATACCGTCGGCCTGGGCCAACGCAATGGTCCGCTCCATGTTCTTCATCGAGACGTCGCACATGGCCACGCTGCAGCCCTCGGCGATAAGCTGGCGGGCGAGCTCGCGCCCCATTCCCGTACCGCCGCCGGTGACCACGGCGAATTTCCCGGCGAAGTCTTTCATGGTGGGTCTACTCCTGATGTTGGCGAATGTTAGCGCGCAGATCGGGTGACGCTGGGGCAGTGGGCGACGCTTCCAGCGCAGACAAGGAGGTGACTTCGGCGGGACTTGGGTGCGATATTCAAAGCGCCTGGGGGTTCGTTTGACGATAGAGGCCACGAAGTCAGAGTTAAGAGGCGCCTCGCCCACGCGTCGTTCGCGCAGCGTTCGGCAGTTTGCGTTCATGCTGGCAGGCCTGGCCCTGCTCTGCGCCCTTTGCGCGCCATTCTTTATCGACACCAGGGATCACAACGCGCCAAAAGCGCAGCGCGGCACGCTGAGCTATGCCAACTGGGGGCCTCTCGAAAGGCCTGTGTCCCTTGAAGGCGAGTGGCGACTGGTCTGGCAATCGGCACCGGCACCGGGAGCCGAAACCTTCGTTTCGGTACCTCGCGAATGGAAGGGCATCAAGGCCGGTGGCGTGACCCTGCCGGAGCTTGGGGCGGCATCGTATCACCTGACGATCCGCGACCTCGCACCCGGCCGCTATAACCTGTTTGTCCCGAGGTTCTTTGGCTCATCCCGCGTGGTCCTGAACGGACGCGTGGTCTCAGAGCGAGGCCGCTATGGTCAGACTGCTGCGACATCCTCAGCGGTTGATCGATCCCAGGATGTCTCATTCGAGGCGGATGGTTCCGATATCGACCTGCGGATAGACCTGTCCAGCTTCCAGCATCGAGACAATGGCCTGGGCGAGGCTCCGGTGCTGGGACTGGCCGAACCCATGGCGCGGTGGTCGACCATGGTCTGGCTGCAGAACTTCATGGTGCTCACCTCACTGCTGTTGATGGCCTGTTTCGGTATCGTCGTGGCTGTGGCCAGGCGCGAAGAACGGGCCTCGCTCTATTTTGCGCTCGCTTGCATCTCCCTGATGCCGCTGGCCGCCATGATGTCTCACGACAATCTGATGCAGGTCGCCCTGCCTGGACTGAGCTTCAACGCCATGTTGTCGTTTCAGATCCTCACCAGCACCCTCGCCCTGACTTTTGCTTTTCTGTACGTCCGCGAGATGTACCCGCAAGACACGCCGAAGGTTGTCTACCGGGTTTTCCAGGGGTTGAACGCCGTTCGGTTCCTGGCCTATGCGATCGTCGCAGTTCTGGCCAATACGGTGCTGCTATCTCAGCTCTCCGCCATGAGCGCGCCGTTCCGTACGGTGGGTTTCATTTGCCTGCTGGGCATAGTGGTGGTCGCCTGCCTGAAGCGTCGAGAAGGGGCCTGGACCTTTTTGTTCGGCCTTGGGGCCTTCGTGTTCTGCCTTGTCTACAATGACCTGATCCGCAACGCTGAACTTCCCGCCGTCGTTGGTGCCAACCTGATGCCGGTGGGGTCGCTGGCGTTGTTGTTCTCGCAACTTCTGATCCTTGCAGGGCGCTGGAGCGGAGCGATCAAATCTGCGGAAGACACCAACAACGAGTTGCGGCAACTGATGGAGGTCAATGTCGCCATCGCCAGCGAAATCCAGCTGGATGCCTTGCTGCGAAGGATCGTGCAGGTGACCTCGCAGATCCTGCATGCGGACCGCAGCTCGCTGTTTCTCCACGACCAGAAGACCGGTGAGCTGTGGTCGATGGTCGCCGAGGGCGTCGAAAATCGGGAGATCCGGTTTGCATCGACGCAAGGGCTGGCCGGCGACACGTTCACGACCGGCGTGGCCGCCAATGTGGCAGATGTCTATGCCGATGCGCGGTTCAACCAGACCATCGACCTGTCGACAGGATACCGGACGCGCACTGCCCTATCGGTTCCGGTCGTCACCCGTGACGGGCGCAAGCTGGGGGTCATGCAGGCGTTCAACCGGCTGGACGGCAGCATCTTCGAGGAGGCGGATCTGGCGCGAATGTCGGCCTTCGCCGCCCAGGCTGCAGTGGCTATCGAAAACGCCACTCTCTTCGCCGAGGTGGCGACCGAGCGGAACTATAACGACAGCATCCTGCGTTCGATGTCGAGCGGGGTCGTGACCCTGGATCGTGAGGCCAGCGTCGTGAAGCTGAATGCGGCGGCTTGCGCCATTCTGGGGGTCGAGCCCGAAGCCGCAGCGGAGCCCGAAACCCAGCGGGCCTGGGCAGCCAACAACCCGTGGCTGTCGTCAGAAATTACCATTGCCGGCGCTACCGGAAATCCAAAGTCGTTCCTCGACGCCGACCTGGTGACGGTGCGCGGCGACACCATTTCGGCGAACGTTTCGATCGTGCCGCTGATGGTCGAGGACGATGCCGAGCAAGCGGGCCTGCTGATCATCGTGGAGGACATCAGTGAGGGCAAACGCATGCAGGGTGCCATGCGTCGGTTCATGACCCAGAACGTCGTAGACCAGATCATGGGCCGCGAGGATGAGCTGCTGTTCGGTGCCGCCTGTCAGGCCAGTGTGCTGTTTGCCGACATCCGCAACTTTACCGGCATGGCCGAGCAGCTGGGTCCCCGCGACACCGTCGACATGCTGAACGAGATTTTCACCGACCTGTTCGAGGCGGTGGCCTCGGCGGATGGAATGCTGGACAAGTTCATGGGCGACGCCCTCATGGCGGTCTACGGCGCACCGATATCCTCGGATCGCGATCCGCTGAACGCGGTCGATAGCGCGGTGTCCATGTCCTCGATGCTGGTTGCGATCAATGCGCGCCGCGCCGCGCGGGGTGGCATCAATCTGCGATTGGGCGTCGGCATCGCCAGCGGCGAGGTGGTGGCCGGCACCATCGGTTCGCCCAAGCGGATGGACTATACGGTGATCGGGGACTCGGTAAATCTGGCCTCTCGCCTGGAGAAGATCACCAAGGCCTATGGCGTCGGCATCGTCATCTGCGAGGACACCGCCAAAGCCGTCGCCGGGATCCACACACTGCGTGAGCTGGATATAATCCGTGTGCGCGGCCGGGTGCAGCCGTCCAAAATCTTCCAGGTCGCTACCGCGGACGCACCATTGAGCGCCGATTTGCTGGACGCATACGCCCGTGGACGGGCTGCCCTCCTGACCGGAGACTGGGATGCGGCGATCGTCGCCTTTGAGACAGCCCTCAGCGCGGCACCCGGCGATAGTCCATCGGCCCTGATGCTGGAACGCGCGCGCATCCTGGCGGAAGCCCCGGCGGTAGCCGGATGGGACGGCGTCTGGGATTCTGCGCGCGCCGCATAGCCGTCAGCGTGACGCCTTGCAGGGCTTGATGTCGGCCGGGCGAGGCCGGGCTTTCGGGGCCTCGAAAATGGCGACGTAACCCGTACCGCCGGCCATATCGACGTGAGATACCCTTCGATAACCGACGGCCTCGAACTCGCACTTCAGCAGGGCCGGCGGTGTACCGTGGCCCTCGATTTGGCGGTCAAGGTCTATGACGCCGACCTGGCCACCGGGCTTCATGGCACCCGCCAGGTTCCACAGCAGGGCGTAGGGGCTCTCGATCTCGTGATACATGTGGACCAGCACGGCTCGATCCATGGCCCCGGGCGGGAGCTTGGGATCGTCAACCGTGCCGATTACGATGCGGATATTTGTCAGTTTGCGACGTTCGGCCTCGCGGCGCAGCCCGGCAATGAACGCCTCGACGATGTCCTCGGCATAGACCAGTCCTTCGGGTCCTACGGCTGGCGACAGTCGCAGGGAATGATAGCCGGATCCGGCGCCGATATCGGCCACCACCATGCCCGGTTTGATGCCGAGGGCCCGGATCAACTGGCCGGACTCATCGGCGGCGTCACGGTCCGGCCCGTTGGACCACTCCGGGGCAACGATGCCAGCCACGGGCCGGTCCGGCGATGGAAAGCCGGCAGCATCACGCACGACCGGCGCGCCCTGACTCTCCGTGGACGGCGAACAGGCGCAGAGCAGGGTCGCGGCCAGAATAGCGAGACTGATCCTCATCTGGCACTACTCACCCTGAATCCGCACCGAACGCCAGTGAAACGGAACAAGAACGTGTTATAGGCGCGCCATGGCAGACGTCGATCTCTTGCCGCCAGCGTTCGGGGCGTGGTTCGCAGGGCGCGGATGGGCCGCGCGATCCCATCAGCTGGAGATGATCGCCAAGGGCCGCGAGGGTCGCGACGCCCTGTTGATCGCGCCCACCGGCGGCGGCAAGACCCTGGCGGGTTTCCTGCCTAGCCTGATCGACCTCGCCGGGCGGCCACCAGCCAATACGCCGCGCGGCCTGCACACGATCTATATCTCGCCGCTCAAAGCGCTGGCGGTGGATGTGGAGCGGAACCTGGGTGCCCCCATTACCGAGATGGGACTGAAGATCGTGGCCGAAAGCCGCACTGGCGACACCGGCATCGCACGACGCCAGCGCCAGCGGATCAAGCCGCCGGACATCCTGCTGACCACGCCCGAACAGCTGGCGCTGCTTTGTGCCTGGGAAGGGGCACGGTTGTTCTTCGAAGACCTGCGGTGTGTGATCCTGGACGAGATCCACACCCTGCATTCGTCCAAGCGCGGCGACCTTCTGGCGCTGGATCTGGCGCGGTTGCAGGTGCTGGCACCCGGGATGCGGCGGGTGGGCTTGAGCGCGACCGTGGATGACCCTGAGATAATCAAGGCGTGGATGGGGAATCATCGGCAGGTAGAGGTGGTGCTCCCCTCCCCCATGCACGGAGGGGGCTCTAACGCCATTGACCTCGTTCACGGCCCACCCGGCGCACAACCCATCGTCGACATGCTGCTGTCGGAAGGCCGTGTGCCGTGGGCCGGACATACGGCCAAGCATGCGATGGCCGAGGTCTATGAGGTGATCAAAATGAGCCGCATCGCGCTCGTTTTCGTCAACACACGCTTTCAGGCCGAGTTTGCGTTTCAGGAGCTGTGGCGGCTGAACGATGACAGCCTGCCTATCGCGCTGCACCACGGTAGCCTGGCGGCCGAGCAACGGCGCAAGGTGGAAGCCGCCATGGCGCGGGGCGAACTGCGCGCGGTGGTTTGCACCTCGACGCTTGACCTTGGCATTGACTGGGGCGACGTGGACCTGGTGATCCAGCTGGCCAGCCCCAAGGGCGCGTCCCGGATGGTGCAGCGGATCGGTCGCGCCAACCACCGGCTGGACGAGCCCAGCCGCGCCCTTTTTGTCCCGGCGAACCGGTTCGAGATGCTGGAGTGTCAGGCGGCGCGCGAAGCCATCGCCGAGAACAAACTGGATGGCGACCCGCCGCGGGTGGGGGCGTTGGATGTGCTGGCCCAGCACGTGATGGGGTGCGCGGTCTCGGAGCCGTTTGACCTGCTGGCGCTCTATGACGAGGTGCGGTCCGCCGGGCCCTATCGCGACCTGACGTGGGAAGATTTCGAGCAGGTCGTGGATTTCGTCTCGACCGGCGGCTACGCGTTGAAAACCTACGACCGGTTCCGACGGATCGTGAAAGGGCCGGATGGCCTGTGGCGGGTGCGCGACCTGCAGACCGCCCAGCGGCATCGGCTGAATGTGGGGGCCATCGTCTCACCGGCCATGCTGGCGGTACGGATCGCCATGCGTGGCGGACGCGGAGGTCGCAAGATCGGCGAGGTCGAGGAAGGCATGCTGGAGATGCTGGACCCCGGCGACACCTTCGTCTTCGCCGGTCAGGTCTGGGAACTGGTGGGGGTGACCAACCTGGATGTGCTGGTCCGCGCGGCCAGTCACAAGGACCCCAAGATGCCATCCTGGGGTGGGGCAAAGTTTGCGCTGTCGACCTATCTGGCCAAGCGCGTGCGGCAGCTGATGTTCGACGAAAGCCATTGGAAGGTACTGCCCGCCGACGTGCGCGAATGGCTGGAGGCCCAGAAGGACCGCTCGCTGATCGTCGGCGAGGACGAAATGCTGCTGGAGACGTTTCCGCGCGGCAAGCGCAACTTCATTGTGGTCTATCCCTTCGAGGGGCGGCTGGCACACACGACGCTGGCCATGTTGCTGACCCGACGTCTGGAGCGGCTGGGGGTCGGGCCGCTGGGGTTCGTGTGCAACGACTATGCGATGGCGATCTGGGCGCTGAACCCGATGGACACGCTGGATTATGACGAGTTGTTCGCCGAGGACATGCTGGGCGACGATCTGGAATCGTGGCTTTCCGAGAGCTTCATGATGAAGCGGGCTTTCAAGGGTTGCGCGATCATCTCCGGGCTGATCGAGAAACGCTTCCCGGGCCAGGAACAGAAGACGGGGCGCCAGATCACCTTTTCCACCGACCTGATCTATGACGTACTGCGTCG
>JANORH010000135.1:0-6824 GCA_031415215.1 Alphaproteobacteria bacterium
GTCCGTTTTTCATTCCCTCGGCGCTGATCAATCTTGTATCGGGCCAGGTCTCGATTCGCCACGGTTTCAAGGGTCCGAATCACGCCGTCGTCACGGCCTGCGCCACGGGTGCCCACGCCATCGGCGACGCCTGTCGGATGATCAAATATGGCGACGCCGACGTGATGGTGGCGGGGGGCGCAGAGGCCAGCGTGGTGCCGGTGGGCATCGCCGGGTTCATCGCCTGCCGCGCCATGTCCACCGACTTCAACGAGACCCCGCAGAAGGCCAGCCGCCCTTACGACAAGGACCGTGACGGCTTTGTCATGGGTGAAGGCGCCGGGATCGTGGTGGTGGAAGAGCTTGAGCACGCCCTGGCGCGTGGGGCCAAGATCTACGCCGAGGTGATTGGCTACGGCATGGCTGGCGACGCCTATCACATCACCGCGCCTGCTGAAGATGGCGACGGCGGTTTCCGCGCCATGAAGGCGGCGATCAAGGACGCCGGCATCGACCCGTCCGAGATCGACTACATCAACGCCCACGGCACCTCGACGCCGCTGGGGGATGAAATCGAGCTCAGGGCCGTGGAACGGTTGCTGGGCGACAGCGCCGTCGGCATGACCATGAGTTCGACCAAGGGCGCGACAGGGCATCTGCTGGGTGCGGCGGGCGCCATCGAGGCCGCTTTTGTCTGTCTGGCGATCCGTGACCAGATTGCCCCGCCGACCATCAACCTGGACAATCCCTCGGTTGAAACCGGCATTGATCTGGTGCCGCACAAGGCCAAGCCGATGGCGATCAATGTGGCGCTGTCGAACAGCTTCGGGTTTGGCGGCACAAACGCCTCGGTGCTCTTCAAGCGTTACACATGAGCCGACGCCGGCTGAGCCGCCGTGCGGCCGGCGGAGGCGCAGCGATTGCGCTGGGTCTGGTACTGTTGCTGGCTCTGGGCGGGGTGTGGGCCTATGTCGGCTCTGGACCCGGTGCCCGGTCCGGCGGTGCCACTACCCTAATCCTGGAGACAGGCTCAGGCGTGGGTCAGATCGGTCAGTCTCTGAAAGATGCCGGGGTGATCTCGTCGACAGGCCTGTTCACACTGGCGACCCGGCTCACGGGTGCGACGGCTGATCTCAAAGCCGGCGAGTACGAATTTCCGTCCGGCGCCTCGATGCGCCGGGTTCTGGGCGACATTCGCGCCGGCAAGACGGTTCGCCGCCAGATCACCATCCCGGAGGGCTGGACCAGCGATATGGTGTGGGATGCGGTTATGGCTAAAGCCGATCTGACCGGGACGGTCGGGGCACCACCCGAAGGCGCGGTGTTGCCTGACACCTATCAGTTGAGACGCGGCCAGACCCGCGCTGCCGTCATCCAGCGCATGAGAGACGCGCGCAACAAGTTGGTGGCCGAACTCTGGGCAGGGCGGCAGCCGGGGTTGCCGCTGGCGACACCGGACGACGCGGTGATCCTGGCCTCAATCGTTGAGAAGGAAACTGCGGTCGCGTCAGAGCGTCCGCGTATAGCGGCGGTCTTTGTCAATCGCCTGCGCCAGGGCATGGCGCTGCAAAGCGACCCGACAATTATCTACGGGATTTCCAAGGGACGTCCCCTGGGGCGAGGGATTCGCGCCTCGGAACTGGCCGCGATCGGCCCTTATAATTCGTACAGGATGACGGGTTTACCGCCGACGCCCATCGCCAACCCGGGGCGCGAAGCCCTGGCCGCCGTGCTGAACCCCCCAATGACAGATGAACTGTTCTTCGTGGCCGACGGAAGCGGTGGACATGCGTTCGCCAAAACCTATGACGCTCACAAGCGCAATGTCGCCCGTTGGCGCGAGATCGAGCGACAGAAGGCGGCGGAGGCGAACTAGATGCCGATTTCGGGGATGACAGGATTTGGCCGGGCCGAGGGTGCACACGGTGCCTGGACCTGGGCGGTCGAGGCGCGCAGCGTAAACGGCCGGAACCTGGAGACCCGGTTCCGGGGGCCTCCCGGGTTCGATGGCCTTGAACGTTTGACCCGTGACGGCGCGCAAGCACGGTTCCAGCGTGGCAACATCACCGTGGGTGTTCAGGCCAAGCGAACTGAAGGCACCGGTTCGGTCAGGATCAATCACGACCAGATCGAACGCTATCTTGCGGCGGGCAGCCGATACGTCAGCGATGGACGGGTTCAACCGGCGCGTTTGGATGGGTTGTTGGCGCTGAGAGGTGTAATCGAGGCTGATGACGCCGGTCTCGATCCCGAGGCGATGGCCGAACTCGAAGCCGCCATGGGTGCATCGATTGGTGCCGCGCTGGACGCTCTCCTTGCGTCACGTCGGGGCGAGGGGGCTTCGCTGTTGCCGGTGCTGGGTGCTCAGGTGATCAGGATCGGCGACCTGACAACGCAGGCGGGTGGCGTTGCGGCGGGTCAGCCCGTGGCGCTGAAAGCCCGATACGAGGCGCGTCTGGTCGAGCTGGCGGCGGATGCGGCCTCGCCGGAACGGATCCTGCAGGAGGCGGCAGCCATGGCGATCAAGGCAGACGTCCGCGAGGAATTGGACCGTTTGGCCGGTCACGTTACTGCGGCTCACGAGCACCTGGCAACGGACGGTGCGGTAGGGCGCAAGCTGGACTTCCTGACACAGGAATTCATGCGCGAAGCCAACACCCTGTGCTCGAAATCGACGCTGCCGGCCTTGACCACCCTGGGCCTCGACCTCAAAGCCACTATCGAGCAGTTTCGCGAGCAGGTGCAGAATGTGGAATGATCCTCGACATCCGCTCACTCTGGCCGTCGTCGCGATGAGCGGAGGTCAACCGTGACCACCGCAACAGACGATCATGCCAAACCCTGGGAGACCACCCGACGCGGGTTGCTGTTCCTGGTGTCCAGCCCGGCAGGTGCCGGAAAAACCTCGCTGACGCGTCGTCTGGTCGCGGACCACTCGGACCTGACGTTGTCGATCTCGGCTACGACCCGGGCTCCACGACCGGGTGATGAGGAAGGCCGCGAGTACTACTTCAAGACCCGCGACGAGTTTGAGCGGATGATCGCTGAGGGCCAATTTCTGGAATGGGCCGTGGTGAATGGCCAGTACTACGGCACTTTGAATGCGCCGGTTATGGCGGCTCTTGAGGCGGGTCACGACGTGCTGTTCGACATTGACTGGCAAGGTGCAAAGCAGATCGCCGAAAAAGCCCCGGATGACAGCGTGCGCCTCTTCATCTTGCCGCCCGTCTGGGACGACCTCGAGCGACGCCTGCGCGCCCGTGCCCAGGATACCGAGGAAACGATTGACCAGCGCCTTGCACTGGGCCGCGAAGAGATTGTCCACTGGGCGGCGTACGATTATGTGATCGTGAACAAGAATTTCGACAGGGCCTATGCTGACCTCGGTCACATCTATCGCGCCGAGCGGATGAAGCCGGGGCGGAACCCCTGGTTGCCGGACTTCGTCGCAGGGCTGCTGGCGGGGGATGCAGATGAGCCGAAACCCGCGCCGCAAGCTCGTCCACTGGGACGACTGATCCAGAAGTAGTTGATGGCCAGGGCCGAGGTTCCGGTTCAGCGCACCAGCCATCGAAATGCCCGGCGAAGGAACGCACGGCCTTCGCCCAGGACCGGCACGGCATGTGCCATCAGGACACCATCCGTAGGCCAGGCGAGGATGCGTTGTACAGCCGCACGGGCAGCACGACGATCAACAAACGCGCTACGGAACTTGCGTGGCACGGCCGCTTCTGGTCCCACCATCAGGTCCAGCCTTGCCACGATGGCCCGCCATCCGGTGAACGCACTCGCATCAAAATGCTGGATCAGGTCAGTGAATATCGCCGTACGGCTCTTGTGATGGAAGAACACGACTTCAGTGGTGATCAGGTTTCCCGTCATGGCAACCTGATCGATGTGATCTGACCATTCAGGGGCGGGGACATCTCCCAGTTCGCCATCAAACTGGATGTCCTTGCGCCGCCTGTGCAGGCCTGGTGGCGCATAGATTTTGGCGCCGGGATAGGCGCTGCGCCAATCGCTCAGGAACAAATGGTGGAGCGAGTTTGGGGCGATAAGGAAGCGGACGTCGCCCAAGGCGTCCACTGCTACTTTCAGGTCGTCCGAGAGCGACACGGGCGACCAAATGAAGAGGGCATTGCCGGGCAGGCGAATGATGGCCATACGGGTGGGGTACTGGAACCCGATGACGGCCGTTGTGGGACCGTCTACGATCCAGATATCTTCACCAAACGTTTGCAGCATGGTGAGTGCTGAAACACGCCTATCAATGGCAGGCAACCGGGTAGAGAATTGGAAGCCTGTTTTCTTCGCGTCTTCGGATGTCAGACGGATGCGGAGCCGAGTCGGGATCGATAGGTGAGCGCTACGGCATCGGCTATAGGGTCTTCCGCTCAGGAGAACGACCATGGCTGATCAGGATGATGATGCGACGGTCGCCGAGACTCCGATCCAGAAAGCGCTTCGCATGAAGAAGGCGGCCCTTGAGGCCAAGGGCACGCCTTCCGGTCGGGCCAGAGACGGAGGAATGCGCGCGGCGGCTGCGCATTCGGCCTCGCGGTCCAAGCCCTGGATGAAGAAATAGACCTGATTTTGCGGTACATCGCGGGATGATGCCGACATTTCGAAATTTGCCTCTCGTCCTGATGATGACATTGTCGGCCTGCTCTATGGAGCCGGCCGACACCGCGCGGAAAGCCGACCAGATCGCGGTGACGGCCTATGTCTGCGACGACGGGAGAGGGGTCAGTGCACTCTATCCGGACAGCCAGACTGTGGTGTTGACGTTTGAGGGCAACGTGTATCGATTGGGTGCTGCGGTGTCGGGCAGTGGCGCACGTTATGCCGGTAAAGGGCTGCAATGGTGGGCCAAAGGCGACGAGGCGATGTTGACACCGCTTGCCCCCGGCGAAGAGATCGCAAGCAATCCTGGCGTCCGCTGCCTGTCATCTGCACACACAAGATCAGTCTATTGACCGGCCCGACCGGCAGCGTCCAATCAGCTGCGACCGTGGTCGAAACCTATGTTGTGTCGGTTGCCAGTGGACACAAAGACGACGCCAAACTCGGGGCCGACGGGCGCCGCAAGAACTTGCATCCTATACTTCGCTAAGCGCTCGTGCCGGCAAACCAGGTCATGGGAGGCGAGTGTCCGAAACGCAGATCGTCCAGTTTCAGATGGAGCCAGATTTAGTGCTTCACGACCCACTCGCTGATGTAGGCGTGGGTGGCGCGCGCCAGACTGGGCGGGCCGGAAAAGTAGAACTCACTGCCGAAAAAGCCTTTGCGTTCGCGCCAGCTGAGCGCGCCGGTGTCTTCTGTCTCCAGCACAGTTCGCAGTTTTGCGGTCATACCGCTGGGTACAAAGGCGACATAGGTGGCGTCAGGCATCGGGCGTACTCCACTGGACCCTGTCGGCGTCCCCTGGAAGACACCAAACCCTGAGTCCGGGGCTCGGGCCAAGAGGGGTTAACAATTTGCTTCGGGGCGGGCTGGACAATCCGCGATCGACGGGGCGTGGTGGCGTGTTCCGGGTTTGGGAGACGTACATGCAGTTTCGGTCTTTGGCAGTCACAACCAGCGTTTGGGCGCTACTGGGTGGTCCGGCTCTAGCGGCGGACGAGATGGGACGCTGGAAGGCGTCGGCGGAACGTGTGTCCATCGTGCGCGACACTTGGGGTATCGCCCACGTGAAAGGTAAGACCGATGCTGACGCCGTGTTCGGCATGGCCTTCACCCAGGCCGAGGATGATTTCAACCGGGTGGAGATGAACTATCTGTCGTCGCTGGGCCAGGCCGCCGAGGCGATGGGACCTGGCGCAATCTGGCAGGATTTACGCCAGAAGCTGTTCATCGATCCGGTCGAATTGAAGGCACAGTACGCCGCCAGTCCGCCGTGGTTGAAGACGCTGATGATCGGCTGGGCCGACGGGCTGAACTACTATCTGGCCACCCACCCGCAGACCAAGCCCAGGGTGATCACGCGGTTCGAACCCTGGATGGCGTTGAGCTTTTCGGAGGGCAGTATCGGGGGAGACATCGAGTCGATCTCGTTGGCCGGCCTGGAGACCTTCTACGGCGGCGTGAAGAGCGCACACATCGAGGATCCCTATGCGTTTCGCGAGCCGACCGGCTCGAACGGCATCGCCATTGCGCCGAAGATCACAAAGGACGGCCATGCGCTGCTGCTGATCAATCCGCACACCTCGTTCTTCTTCCGGTCGGAACTGCAGATGACCAGTGACGAGGGGCTGAATGCCTATGGCGCGGTGACCTGGGGCCAGTTCTTTATTTACCAGGGCTTCAACGCCAAGGCCGGCTGGATGCACACCACCAGCGGCGTCGATAGGGTCGACGAGTTCGCCGAGGATGTCTCGTCTGCGGCCGATGGCCTGCGGTATCGCTACGGAAGCGAAAAGCGCAAGGTGACCGCGAAAACCATTGTCGTGCCTTATCGGGCAGCTGATGGGACAATGGCGAGCCGCAGTTTCACGACCTACCGGACCCATCATGGACCGGTTGTCCGCAAGGAGGGTGAAAAGTGGATCGCGGTCGCCCTCATGCACAAGCCCGTCGAGGCTCTGCAGCAGTCGTTCCTGCGCACCAAAGCGGGCAGTTATGCTGAGTTCATGAAGGTGGCCGAGCTGAAGGCCAACTCTTCCAACAATACTCTTTTTGCTGACGCTAGCGGAGTCACCGCCTACCTGCACCCGCAGTTCATCCCGAAGCGGGACGACCGGTTTGACTACACCCGACCGGTGGACGGATCGGACCCGGCGACCGACTGGAAGGGTCTGCATGAGTTGTCCGATGCGCCGCGTGTGAAGGATCCGAAGGTCGGTTGG
>JANORH010000136.1:0-3536 GCA_031415215.1 Alphaproteobacteria bacterium
GCCAGACCCATCTCGGCCTGTAGCTGGATCAACAGGTCGATGATCTGGGCGCGGATCGACACGTCGAGCGCCGAAACCGCCTCGTCGCAGATCACCAGTTTCGGCTTCAGGATCATGGCGCGGGCGATTCCGACCCGCTGGTTCTGGCCGCCGCTGAGCTCGTGCGGATAGCGGTTGATCAGGTCGGTATCCAGTTCGACCTTGGCCATCATCGCGCGGACTTCCACCTCGCGGGCGGCCCGGTTCAGGTCCGGGCGAAACGCGCTGAGCGGCTCGGCGATGGACGATCCCACCGTCATGCGCGGGTCGAGGCTGGCCAGCGGGTCCTGGAAGACGATCTGCAGGTCCTTGCGGGCAGCCCGCATGGTTTCGCGGTCAGCTGAGGTGATGTCGCGGCCCAGCAGGGTCACCGCGCCACCTGTGGCCGGCAGCAGGTTGAGCACCGCACGCGCGAGCGTCGACTTGCCCGATCCACTCTCGCCGACAACGCCCAGGGTCTCGCCCTGCCGGACTTCGAACGACACGCCGTCGACAGCCCGAAGCGTTCGGGCTTTGCTGAACATGGCCCCCTGGATCGGGAAGTAGACCTTGACGTCCGCGCCCGCCGCGATGACCGGCGCGTCACTGGCCAGAGCCAGGATCTCGGGTCGCCCGCCCCGGTTCGAGCGGTCGAGACGCGGGATCGCGGCCAGCAGAGCCTTGGTGTAGTCGGTCTTCGGACGCCGGAAGATGTCCTCGACCAGGCCCGCCTCAACGTAGGCCCCGTCCTTCATCACGCAGACCCGGTCGGCCAGCCGCGCGATCACGCCCATGTCGTGGGTGATCAGGGCCATGGCGGTGCCTGTGCCGCGCTGCAACTCGGCCATCAGGTCGAGGATCTCGGCCTGCACCGTCACGTCCAGCGCCGTCGTCGGCTCATCGGCAATCAGCAGTTCCGGGCCCGGTGCCATGGCGGCGGCGATCATCACGCGCTGGCGCATGCCACCGGACAGCTCGTGCGGATACTGGCGCATCCGCTGCGCCGCATTGGGGATACGCACATTGTCCAGCCATTCCCGGGCCCGCTTGTCCGCATCGGCCCCGCTCAGCCCCAGATGCAGCCGCAACGGCTCGGCGATCTGTTCCCCGATCCGCACATGCGGCGTTAGCGCCGTCAGCGGGTCCTGAAAGATCATGGTCATCTTGGACCCGCGCACGCGGTTGAGTTCGCGTGGCATCATGGTCAGCAATTCCTGCCCTTGCAGGGTCGCCGACCCCGAGGCGCGGCCGTTGCCCGCCAGCAGGCCCATCACCGCCATGAACGTCTGGCTCTTGCCGGAGCCACTCTCGCCGACAATCCCCAGGGTCTCGCCCCGGCCGATCTCCAGAGACACCCCGCGCACGGCGTGGATCTGACCGTCATGGGTGTCGAAATCGACCTTCAGGTCGTTGATCGTCAGGACAGCGGCCAAGGGGACCTCGCAATTGAAACCAGCCGGACCCTATCGCTGGAATCCTGCAATTTGAAAGCCCATCCCGGGCCGCTTGGCGATATAGTGACGCGGTGCCTCCCTCCACTCCCCTGAAGCCCGCGCTGGTCCTCGACCGCGACGGCGTCCTCAACGAGGATCAGGGCTATGTCCACCGCTGGGAGGACTTCCGCTGGATTGCGGGCGCACGCGAGGCGGTCGCCGATTTCAACCGCGCGGGCTGGCTGGTGATTGTGGTGACGAACCAATCCGGCGTCGGGCGCGGCTACTACACCGAAGACGCCGTCCACGCCCTTCACGCCCACATGCAATCCGACCTGGCGCAGGTCGGCGGACACATCGACGCCTTCTACCACGCTCCCCAACACCCCGAGGCCACCGAACCCGCCTACCGCCACCCCGATCCGCCGCTGCGCAAACCTAACCCCGGCATGATTCTTCAAGCGCTGGCCAACTGGCCCATCGACCGTGCGGCGTCTCTTCTGGTCGGCGACAAGCCCTCGGATGTCGAGGCGGCCGCGCGGGCGGGTATCCGGGGTGTGCTGTTCGGAGGCGGGGATCTCAGGGCGTATCTGAAAGCGCGTTCCCTCCCTTAATGGGGAGGGACAGACCGCGAAGCGGTCAGGGTGGGGCGAGCGCGACGAGGCTGCGACCCTGCCGTATCGCGTTCTCTTTCCCCGCCGAAGCCGGAGCGGCCTCCAGCGCCACGACGATCTGATCTATCACGCCACCTAGGTCGCCGCGAACCTCACTCGCCCAGAACCGCAGCACGCGAAACCCGCACCGAGCCAGCACCTGATCGCGGACAGCGTCATGCTTCGATTGCCGGTCTTCACCATGCTGGTAGCCATCGACCTCGATCACCAGACGCCGAGCGAGGCACGCAAAGTCGAGATAGTAGCCGCGGAACGGCACCTGCCGCCGCATGTGAAAGCCCCGTTCCGGCAGGCGTTTCAAGCGCGACCAGAGCATCACCTCCGGCTCGCTCATACGATTGCGCAGCTCGCGAGCACGTTGAACTTCCCGGCGCATACTGGAGAATGTTCTTTAATTGTTCCGGAAGTCAATGTCTGACGCCGAGCCCGGTCGCGGCCGCCCCACCCTGACCGCTTTGCGGTCTGTCCCTCCCCATTAAGGGAGGGAAGTTTCAAGCATAGCTTCCAGCGTGGCCAGTTCGTCGGCCTCGGCTGGCGGCTTGTCCCAGCGGATGCGGTGGATGCGGGGGAAGCGCATGGCGACGCCGGACTTGTGGCGGGTTGATCGCTGCAGCCCCTCGAACGCGACCTCGAACACCAGTCCAGTCTGCGGCTCGGCGCGCACGGACCGAACTGGCCCGAACCGGTCCAGGGTGTTGTCGCGCACGAACTTGTCGATCCGCTTCAGCTCCTCGTCGGTGAAGCCGAAATAGGCCTTGCCAACCGGGGTCAGAACCCGCCCGCCCGCCGCGTCTTCAGTCCAGACCCCGAAAGTATAGTCAGAGTAGAAACTGGACCGCTTGCCGTGCCCCCGCTGGGCGTACATCAGCACCGCGTCCACCAGGAACGGATCGCGCTTCCATTTGAACCATGGCCCCCTGGGTCGACCGGCCTCATAGGTCGAGTCCAGCCGTTTCAGCATCAGACCCTCGGCGATCTGCGGGTCTCCTGGCGGGGGACTTGTGCGCAAGGCCGCCAGATCTGGCCAACTCGTAAACGGCTGGATCGGCGAGATATCGATCCGGACATTGGCTTGCCGGGTGACGAAGGCCTCCAGTCGTCGTCGCCGCACCACGAACGGCAGCGCACGGGTGTCCTCCAGCCCCTCCTGCAACAGATCATAGGCGCGGATCGCTGCCGGGAATGCCGCCATCAGCCTGGCGTCCACGGTCTTGCGGTTCAGTCGCTGCTGAAGGTCGCCGAAACTGGCCACCTGACCGGCACGCATCACCAGCAATTCCCCGTCCAGCACGCCGTCCTCGACAAGGGCATCCAGCACGTCGGGAAAAGTGCGCGAAATGTCGTCGCCGGTGCGGGTGTAGAGCCTACGGACCCCGGCCTCGTGCGCCAGTTGCACCCGGATGCCGTCCCA
>JANORH010000137.1:0-2135 GCA_031415215.1 Alphaproteobacteria bacterium
CGGCTCGGTCGCCCGCGCCGCGTGCCGCACCTGGCCGACGCGGCGTCGGGCCCGGCATTCACGGCGTGTGCGGGCATCCTGCACCGCTCGGCCTTTGGTCCGCGTGAGGCCGTCTCGACCAAGCAGTTCTCGTCCACCAAGCTGCGCCGGGAGCCTTTGGACCCGAGGGCCAATCCGGTCGCCAAGGCAGCGGCTTGGTTGAGGGACAATCTGTAGGCACAGCACCCGACCGTAGAGGAAGGTGGCATACAGGGTATTGCAGCGTCCACAATATCCCTTATCTTCTGTACGTATACGGAGGTTCAGATGACTAAACCCATGACCCTCAACGTGCGCCTGAGTGGTCGGCTGGGCGACTTTGTGATGGCCAATGTCGCCCGCGACGGGGCCTATGAGAATGTCAGTGAGTATGTTCGCGACCTGATCCGACGCGATATGAGCCGCAGCGATGATGTAGCCTTTGAACTTCTGAAGGCGGAGCTGCAGCTGGCCTTTACCGCACCGGACGACGGCTTTCAGGCCCTCGACGCCGACACTGTGATCGCCCGTGGTCGCCAGCGCGCGGCCGGGTGACGGGCTATCGTGTCCAGTTAGCTGCGGCGCACCGGATTGACGAGATCTGGCGCCACACAGAAGCGACCTGGGGCGACGCCCAGGCAGAGCGCTATGTCCGGGGCCTGTTCGCGCGCTTCGAAGCTATTGCTTCGCGAGAGTTCCCTTGGCGCCCGGTCCCGGCGGCCTTCGGCGTTAAAGGCTTTGTCTGCCGCTACGAGCAGCATCTGATCTACTGGAAGGTCCTGAGTTCCGGAGACATTGGCATCGTAACGGTCCTGCACGCCCGCATGCACCAGATCGACCGGTTTCGTGACGATTTCGCTGGTTGAGGCGCATTTGCCCTCCGCCTCACTTCACTGCGATAAACACCGGATTGGCGTAGAACCACAGGTCGGACCAGGGGTCTTCACCGGCAGCGTCGGGGGTGGGTTCCAGTTCCGCGCCGTTAGTGCCGCGAACGCGGAGGTAGAGCGGTCCGGTGACGTTGCGGAGGGTGTGGACCATGGACAACTGCTCGCCGTTGCGGGTCCAGTCCCTTGGGCCGAAGCGCCGCGCGACGCGGGTGGTGGGGCTGTTGTCCGTCGTGCGATCTGCGGCGGGGCCGGTCACATCGCCCATGATCAGGTCGACCCGCGTAACTTCGGAGGTCTTGCCGCCGACATTGGCGCCGGCGGGGTCCCGCAGACGGATCACCACCGTGACGTCGGAGCCCGGCGCAACTTTGAGCAGTCCGCCAATCTCTGCCTTGCTTTGCCCGTCGGCGGTCTGAACCGTGACGTCCAGTTCCGCGACCAGATCGCCCAGCACCGTGAACACCCGACCGTTCCGCAGGCCGTCCAGCACGTCGGCGGGTTGTTTGACCGCCTTCACATAGGTCTTGGAATATTCGCCCGGCCAGAAGTCATTGCCGCCGTCGGTGTAGTGGCGGTGGGAGTCGGAGGTAGATGTGATCCACCAGCGTCGGCCCTCCGCCAGCATGGAATCCCAGAAGCCGCCCAACCGCGCCGTCAACTGATCATAGCCGCCCATAGTCGGCGCGCGGCGATAGCTGCCGCGGAAGGCGTCGTCGGGGTCGGCCTGGGCTTTGGCGTTCAGGGCTCCGGCCTGGTGGCCGGGGGCACCTTCCATGCCAATGGCGACGTGGGGCGCGGCGTCGTTCCAGTTGCGAAGCTCGCCCGGTGAAACCTGGGTGTAGACGCCCATGCCGGTCGCCGTCCGCGCCGGGTGGTTGGCGATGACCACCGGTGGGGCAGGAATCGTCGCCATATACTTCAGCGCGTCGACCATCCGCGGTTCGGTATTCCGGGTCGTATCGGCAGGCCAAGGCTCGCGATGATCGTACTGCCTCTCGATGCCGAACAGAACCTCGCGCTCGGCCGGGTTGTAAGGAACGATTACGCTGGAGTGCTCGGCACCGGGAGTGTTCAGTTCCATGCCGTAGAACTGGATAACGCCAGGCTGCGCGCGGCGCGCCTTGACGAGTTCGGGGTAGGCCAGATCACGGTTGACCTTGGAGTGCTCGGGGCCGCCGTGATCGGTGGCCACCATCCAAGACAGGCCGAACTTTGCGCCCATGGCCG
>JANORH010000138.1:0-24427 GCA_031415215.1 Alphaproteobacteria bacterium
TCGTCGAACCGGGTCCGCGCTGCGGCCACGCGCGGGATCGCGGCCAGCACAGTGAATTTTTGTTTCGGCACAAAGGCCGGCGCGTCGGGATCGTAGCCCGAGGGACCATTCTCGACGGCCCAGGCGCGGTCGTACGGAAAACCCTCGCCGGGTGCCAGGTCCACGTGCGTCAGGCCCTCTGGCGTGAAGCCCTTGACGGGGTGTCGGAAGATCGCCGCGATGTGGCCGCTCATGGAGCGGTATCTGTCTCAAATGCAGTCCGCCGACAAGCCAGTGTGACAGCTTGGGCTGGAGGCTAGCTGCCCGGCGGGCGCTCGTTCACACCGCAGTTGGTGCCGCCGCTGTCGCAGCCCTGGAATTTGATGTCTTCGCCCGCCCGTCCGCGCGCCTTGGCGTTTGCAGACCATTCGCTGCGTTTGAGGCAGACTTTCGCGGGGCGTAGCCGGGATCCGGTGTTGGGCGACGAGCGGCAGACAACCGGATCATCGGCAGCAGCAGGCGGCGCCGGACTGGTCACGGATACGCCGGCAAGGTCCACAGCGTTGCCTGCCGTCGCCGGGGTCGCAGGCGGATCCGCTGCCATGGCGGAACTTGCCATGACGACCGTGAGGGTCAAAACCAGAGTCAGCCGCATTGCCGTCGCCGTTGTCCACATATGCCTGAAAACACAGTCTGATATCTGGCCGCCTGTGACAAGTCCTCCGCGTGCTGCGGAGCCAACCTATCCGAACTCGTCCTCCAGCGCCGCAAGCCGCGCCGCTTGATCCTCGGCGATGAGTGGCTTGATCACGTCGTCCAGCGCGTCGCCCTCCATCACCTTGGCCAGGTTGTAGAGGGTGAGGTTGATCCGGTGGTCGGTGACCCGGCCTTGTGGGAAATTGTAGGTGCGGATGCGTTCCGAACGGTCACCAGAGCCAACCTGGCTCTTGCGGGCGTCGGACCGGGCGCTGTCCAGGGCTTCGCGCTGTTGATCGTATAGCTTGACCTTCAGCGCCTTCATGGCGCGCGCGCGGTTCTGGTGCTGGGATTTTTCGGATGAGGTGACCACGATGCCCGAGGGCAGATGCGTGATGCGAACCGCAGAGTCAGTCTTGTTGACATGCTGGCCGCCCGCGCCAGACGACCGATAGGTATCGATCCGCAGGTCCTGATCGCGGATGTCGATTTCTACCTCTTCGGGTTCCGGCAGCACCGCCACGGTGGCGGCTGATGTATGGATGCGGCCTTGCGCCTCTGTGGCAGGCACGCGCTGGACCCGGTGGACCCCGCTCTCGAACTTCAGGCGACCAAACACACCGTCGCCAGTGACGGCGGCCACGATCTCCTTGTAGCCGCCCATTTCGCCTTCGGAGATACTGTCGATCTCGACCTGCCAGCCCTGTGTCTGGGCATAGCGCTGGTACATCCGGAAGAGGTCGCCAGCGAACAGAGCGGCTTCGTCGCCCCCGGTGCCTGCGCGCACTTCCAGAATGGCCGAGGCGTTTTCGTCCCGGTCCTTGGGGGCCAGCAACAGGGCGACCACGTGCTCAAGCGCCGGAAGCTTGTCCTTGAGCACTTCCAGTTCGTCGCGGGCCATCTGCGCCATGTCGGGGTCGCCGCCCGCGGCCATCTCCTCCAGCTCAGGCGCTTCGGCCATCACCCGGGCCAGCGTCATCACCGCGTCGGCCACGGGTTTCAGCTCGGCGTGTTCCTTGGACAGGCGCACGATCTCGGCCCCGTCCTTGGCCGCGCCCATGCGCGCCTCGATCTCGCGGAAGCGGTCGAGCACCTGATCGAGCCGTGCCTGGGGAAGTCGCAAAGGGATTTGTCCTGAACGCGGGGCGTGTCTCTAACCCACACGAGGCCGGGCGACAATTTCGGTTATCATGGTCCGACAAGCCCCGGAGAACCCAAATGCCGCACTACCATCAAGGCAACCGCGACCTGCAAGACGACTTCGGCAGTCGCACCCTGGCCGACCGGCTGGCCGAAAGGCTGGGGCGTGTCAGCTTCAATGAGGCTGACACTGCCTTCATCGCCGCGCAGCCCTTCTTCTTTCTCGCGACGGCCGACGCCGAGGGCAGGCCGGATTGTTCCTTCAAGGGCGGCGCGCCAGGGTTCGCGCGGGTGATGGCCCCGGATCTGCTGATTTTCCCCGACTACGACGGCAACGGCATGTTCAAGAGCCTCGGGAACATCCTGGCCAATCCGCACGTCGGCTTGCTGTTCATCGCCATGGGGGAGCGACCGGCCAGACTGCGGTTGAACGGCCGCGCCGAGGTTTTGCGTGATGACCCGCTGATGTCCGACTTTCCGGGTGCTCAGCTGCTGGTCAAGGTGCTGCCAACCGACATCTTCCCGAACTGCCCGCGCTACATTCCCGACCTGGCTATGACCTCAGCGTCTGCGGACGCGCCAGTGGCCGGGGTGGCCCCGGTCGAACCGCGCTGGATATCGATGGAGGCCTTCAGCGACGTCGTGCCGCCGCGCAGGCGCTAACGAAAAGGCCCCCTCCGTCGCCGGAAGGGGCCCAATCTATGCGCTTGTAGAGCGACGTTGTTTAGGCGCGTTCGCCGGTCAGGGCGGCGTTGCCGAACATGCCGAGCTTGACGTTGCCGCTCATCTTGTCGCCTTCAACCTTGGCTGAGAAGTCGAGCTTCATCGGCATCGGGGTGGTGATTTCAGTGCTCCAGGTCAGGGTGTCGCCATCGACCTTGCCGGAGACTTCGCCCGGGCCCATTTCGGACTCGACCTTGCCGGTGAAGCTGTCACCGCTCGTCGTAATGGAGACATCCATGGTGCGTGCGCCCATGGGGGTGTTCATCGTGATCTTCCAATTGCCGTCCGCAGACATTTCATATCTCCCTGGAATTGAGCTTCCACCTAAGCGCGGATGTCGCGTGCATGCAAGAGTGACGCGGGTGTCACTTTTGTAATGCGACCGTTATGGGTGGGGGCGGGATTTCGCCGTCGTCGCGTCCAGCTCGGCTGCTTTGGCCTCGACCAGCTCGACGATGTGGTCGACCATCTGGTCATTGTCCATCTTATGGTGCGCCTTGCCGGCCAGATAGACCATGCCCGCGCCCTTGCCGCCGCCCGTGAATCCAACGTCGGTCATCAGCGCCTCGCCGGGGCCGTTTACCACACAGCCGATGATCGACAGGCTGAGCGAGGTGGAGATGTGGGCCAGTCGCAACTCCAGCGCTTCCACCGTCTTGATCACATTGAACCCCTGCCGGGCGCACGATGGACAGGCGATGATGTTCACGCCGCGGTGACGCAGGCCCAGGCTCTTCAGGATGTCAAAGCCAACTTTGACCTCTTCTACAGGATCGGCCGCGAGGCTTACCCGAATGGTGTCGCCGATACCGGCCCACAGCATCGAACCGATGCCGATAGAGGACTTCACTGTACCGGTCCTGAGCGCGCCGGCCTCTGTCACGCCCAGGTGCAGCGGACAGTCGATGACCTCGGCCAACTGCTGATAGGCGGCTACCGTCATGAACGGGTCCGAAGCCTTCACGCTGATCTTGAATTCGTGGAAATCGTGGTCCTGCAGGATGCGGGCGTGACGCAGGGCGCTTTCGACCATCGCATCGGGGCAGGGCTCGCCATACTGTTCCAGCAGATCGCGCTCCAGCGAGCCGGCGTTGACCCCGATCCGCATCGAACAACCATGATCGCGAGCCGCCTGGATGACGTCGCGCACCCGTGAGGCATTGCCGATATTACCGGGGTTGATCCGCAGGCAGGCCGCGCCCGCCTGGGCCGCCTCTATGCCGCGCTTGTAGTGAAAGTGGATGTCCGCCACGAGGGGAACACTCGAGGCCTTTACGATGGCTTTGAAGGCCGCCGTAGAGTCCTCGTCCGGACAGGAAACCCGAACGATGTCGCATCCGGCGTCCGCCAGTTCCCGCACCTGATTGATCGTCGCCTGAGCGTCAGCCGTCAGCGTATTGGTCATCGACTGGACGGTGATCGGCGCGTCGCCGCCCACCTCAACGCTGCCAACGCGGATCTTGCGGCTGGTTCGGCGATGGATGGCGCGCCAGGGACGGATAGCGGTGTGGGCTTCTGCGGTCATGCTACCGGAGAAAATAGGCGGCTTGAGCGAGAAACCCAAGTGCTCCGACGCCTGCAGGCCGTTTGCGTAGCCTCAGGGACCGGGGCTGGCGGGCCCCGGCAGGGGCGCCGCGAGTTTTGATGCCAATACCTGTTGCGCCGGGAGAACACCTCTGGACCTGCCGGAGACAAACACCTGGATGTCGTCAGCCTTTGACACATCGAGGGTCAGGCCCGGCAGTTGCGGCACGCGGAAAGCCTCGCCCCTGGCGAGCTGGCGAGCGAAGTAAACTGACCCGTCTGTCCCGCGAATGATCAGTGAAGCCGGCTTCAAGGCCTGAAGGATCACGCTGGAGGCCTGTTGGGGGCTGCCCGCGTCATAGATCTTGCCCTGGGGCGTGAAGACCTGGGGTAACGCCGCCAGGTCCACAGTCGATCCGACTCCGGCCGACGAAGCGGCGCCGCCAGCGGGAAGGTCGGTCTTCAGTCCCATGGAGGCCGCAAGTCCCGGCGTTTCGTAGGCGGGCGGCGTGGTAGATTCGACCGGCGCGGGCAGTGGATAGCCCAACTCCATGACCCCGGTTTTGACACTGGCCAGAGCCTTTGCGGTCGCGGCCTCCGGTGTCAGGGACGAGGGCGGCGCGTTGGCGGTCATCGCGCGCTGGGCGACGTTCCAAAGGACGATGGCCGAAATGATCACCAGGGCCCCGATCAGGAACGCGGCGACGCGGGGGTCGCGTTCATCCGGCATGCCGACCGGCGCTTGCAGGGGTTCGTCCAGTACGGGATCATCGGTCTTGAACCGTTCGATGGCCACGTCGGGATCCAGACCAAGGCTGGTGGCAAAAGCGCGGATATAGCCGATGGCGAAAGGGCGTGAGGGCAGGGCTTCCAGCCGCATCTCTTCGATGGCTTCCAGATAGACCCGCCGCACCCGGGTATCATCGGCCACATCCTGCACAGTGCGGCCAAGGTCTATCCGGACCGCGCGCAGCGCCGCACCGAGCGTGTCATGGGTCAGAAGCGGACTGGCCGGCGGCGGTGGAATTTCCAGATCGTGCCCGGCGTTGGTATCCGGATTTGCCAATTCCCTGGGCGAAAGCGTTGGCGCAGGACGATTGAACAGGCTTCGTGCCCGCTCACGCTCCTGGCTTTTGGCCGAGTTCCAGAAGGGGCGTTTGGTCGTCACGCGGTTCTAACAGGCTCCGGAAGCGGCGGGAAACGACCCGACGACGCTCAGTATGACGTGAGTCAGACCGCGAGGTAGAATTTGCGCGCAAGCGTTTCAATCTCGTTGCGCACAGAACCCGCGCTGGATTTCAGCAACGCAGTGACGCCCTTGCGCGCAGCCTCACGATCACAGCCCAGGACCATTTGTTTGACGGGCCCGATACCGGCCGGCGGCATCGACAACCGATCAAAGCCCAACGCCACCAACGCAAAGGCCTCCAGAGGCCGTCCTGCCATCTCGCCGCAGATGCTGACCGGCGTGTGGAATTCGGCGCAAGACCTCTGAATGGTCTCCAGCGCGCGCAAGGCCGGCGGCGAAAGCGGATCATAGCGTTCCGCGACCCTGGGGTTCCCCCGATCTGCAGCGAACAGGTACTGCATCAGGTCATTGGTCCCGACGCTGACAAAATCGGTCATGGGCAGCAAGGCATCCAGGTGCCAGATCAACGACGGCGCCTCGATCATCGCCCCGACATCCAGTCGCGAGGGTTCCGGTCGCCCGCGTCGTAACGCCCAGGCGACCTCGGTGTCGACCAGGGCGCGGGCGGCCCGGAATTCGTCCACATTGGCCACCAGCGGGAACATGATCCGCAGCGGACGGCCCCGGGAGGCGGCGATCAGCGCCCGAAGTTGCAGCCTCAGAAGTGCTGGCCGATCCAGGCCCATGCGGATCGCCCGCCAGCCCAGCGCGGGGTTATCCTCGCGCTCGGCCTCCATGTAAGGCAACACCTTGTCGCCCCCCAGGTCCAGCGTCCGGAACGTCACGGGCAAGTCGCCTGCCGCATCCATCACGCGCGAGTACAGCGCCGTCTGGGCGTTGAAACGCGGCATTTCCTCCGAGATCATGAACTGGAATTCGGTGCGGAAGAGGCCGATCCCCTCAGCGCCGGTGTCGCCCAGGCTCTCCAGATCGACATCCAGACCGGCGTTCATCAGCAGGGTGATTTTCGCGCCGTCGCGGGTGACCGCCGGGGTATCCTTCAGCTTGGCGAACTCGGCCTTGCGCTGGCGGCGGACGTCGATGCGGGCCTGGATCGCCTTCACCACGTCAGGCCGCGGGCGCAGATAGGCTTCGCCGGTTTCCGCGTCGACGATTACCCGGTCGCCTTCGGAGACCCGGTCCCGCAGACCTTGAAGACGACCCACGCAGGGGATGTCGAGGGCCTTGGCCACAATGGCGGCATGGCTCGCGGAGGAACCTTCCTCCAGCAACAACCCGCGCAATTTGGTACGGTCATACTCCAGCAGGTCGGCAGGCCCGAGGTTGCGGGCGATCAAGACGGCGTTGTCAGGCAGTTCGCGGGCCACGCTGCCATTGCCGGCCAGATGGCGCAGCAGCCGGTCGTTGAGGTCCTCCAGGTCGTGCAACCGCTCCCTCAGGTAGGGGTCGCGCGCCTGTCCCAGCCGGGCGCGGTGTTCTGAACGCACCCGCTCGACCGCCGCCTCAGCGGTCAGGCCGTTCTTGACCGCTTCCTCGAGGTTTCGGTTCCAGCTGCCGGAATGCGCAAACATCCGGTAGCTTTCCAGCACGTCATATGAGGCGTCGACCAGGCCGTGCTGGCCTTCCAGCATCTGGTCGATCTGGGCCTTGAGCGCCGCCAGAGCCGTGTTCAACCGCAGCTCTTCTGCAACCACATCGTCCGACAGCAACTGCGACGAGGCGACCGGTGGCTCGTGCAGCACAACCACGCCATAGGCCAGACCCTCGGCGAACTTGGACCCGATCAGGCGCTCCGGTCGCCGGGGCGCCAGCTCCACGCCGTCCAGATCCTCGACCGAGATCAGCTCGCCTGACGCCACCATTTCGGCCAGCACCATGGCGACGATCTGCAGGTCCTCGACCTCATCGTCGGTATAGACCCGTGCCGTACGGTTCTGGACGACCAGCACCCCGATGGCCCGTCCTCCTCGCAGCAAAGGCACGCCCAGGAACGCGTGGTAGGGATCTTCGCCGGTTTCCGGGCGGTACGAGAACGCCGGGTGCTCGGGCGCGTCGGCCAGGTTGAGCGGCGCACCCTGCTTCATGATCTCGCCGACCAGACCCTCGCCGGGCTTCATCCGGGTGACGTGGACCGCCTTGTCGTCGAGGCCTTCGGTGGCGAAGAATTCCATCTCGCCATTGGCGCGACGCAGATAGATCGAGCAGACCTCCGCCACCATCGACAGCGCAATGGTGCGCACGACCATGTCCAGACGCTGCTGCGCCGGCCCTCCACCGGCCAGCGCCTCGCGGATCTGCTTCAGCAGGCTCCGCTGCCCCCGAGGGGCAATCTGTGAGGCCAGGTTTGGCGAAACGTCCTCCCGTACTTGCGTCGTTCCCTAGCAGATTAGTCGTGCACAATAGAAACCGAATGCACGGATATGCCCCGATGTCCGCGATTGCCCGTTCAGCAGGCATGGCAGTCGGGTGGTTTAGCTGTTACAGCCGCCCACGTGTTGCAAGCGCCTGTCCTTGACCACGATTTTGTCCCGCCCGCGCCGTTTCCGGGTGAGAAGGACGTTTCCCTCTTCGACCAGATGATCAAGGGGCTGACACGCCCGACCGAGGGGTGGCCGCGCGCGGTCTTCGAGGAGCTCTCGTGGAAACCGCCGTTTCCGGGCACGCCGTTGTTCCTGATGGACCCGGCCGCCATTCGCGAGGTGCTGGTCACCCAGGCCGAGAACTTCGGTCAGGGGGAAATGTTTCGCCGCATGTTTCGCCCGGTGTGGGGCGAGGGGATGTTCACCTCTGAGGGTCCGGCCTGGCGCTGGCAGCGGCATGCCAGCGCCCCGGCATTTCGGCCCGCTCACATGCAGGCGCTTGCACCGTTTATGGCGCAGGCGGCTGGAGTCGCGCTGGACCGCTGGGGCGACGCGGCCCCGATCAACCTCCTCGCAGAGGCGACCCGGATCACCTTCGATGTGATCCTGGATACGATCCTGTCTGGCGGCGAGGACTTTGATCGAGAGACCGTCCGCGCCCGGATGGCCGCCTTCGTGGCCTATGCCTTGAAGCCACGCTTCAGCTACTTCCTGGCACCCGACACCTATCATCAGGGTAAGGTCAATGCGCCGGGTCCGGATGCGGCGGCGCTTCGTGCCGATATCGAGGCGATGATCCGCCGCCGCCGCGCTGCGCCGCCGCGCGGGGACCTCGTGGACCAGCTTCTGTCGGCAAGAGATCCCGAGACCGGCCAGGCGATGGACGACGCCCGGCTGTGCGACAATCTGTTGGGCTTCATCGTGGCCGGTCATGAGACCAGCGCCCTGGCCCTGACGTGGTCGATCTATCTTGCCTCGGCGCACGCGCCAACGGCTCAGCGGCTCCGGGACGAGGTCGCCGCTGTCGCCGGCGACGCACCGATCGGCCCCGACCATGTGGAACAACTCGTCTTCACGCGACAGGTGATTTCGGAGGCCATGCGCCTCTATCCTGGTGCGCTCCAGCTCTACCGAATTTGCGTTCGGCCCACAGTGGTGGCCGGTGTGGCGATGAAGCCGGGCGACCGGATCGTGATCCCCGTCTATGCCCTGCATCGCCACAGCCGCTACTGGCGCGATCCGCACGTTTTTGATCCCGACCGGTTTGCGCCCGGCGAGCCGACTCCGGACCGCCACGTCTACATGCCTTTCGGTGCCGGGCCTCGCATCTGTCTGGGCGCGGCCTTCGCCATGACCGAGCTTGTGGTGGTGCTGGCCACCCTGATGCGCGGGGCGGACTTCGCGGTCGCGCCGGGCCACCGCGTCTGGCCGGGGGCAGGTCTGACCCTCAGCCCCGAAGGCGGGCTGCCGATGAACGCCACGCGCCGGACATGAGCGCCAACGGCGAGCTCTTCACCCCACCCGGCGTGATCCCGCCGGACGAACCGCTGCCGTTCTTCCATGCCCTTTGGAAGCTGATGGACAATCCCATCGAGGCGTGGCCCCGCGCGGTCTACGAGGAGCCGTACTCCCTGCGCGGCAATGATCGCCAGATGTTCCTCTACGCTGCCGATCCTTCGATGTTGAAGGATATTCTGCTCGACAAGGCCGACGCCTTTCCCAAGGACTGGATGTTCGACCGGGTGACCAAGCCCGCGCTGGGCGAAGGGTTGCTGACGGCTCAAGGCGAGCACTGGCGCTGGCAACGCCGCGCCGCCGCCCCCGGTTTCCGACCCGACAACGTCGCCGCCATGACACCGGCGATGGTCCAGGCTGCCGAGGCCGCGCTGGCCCGCTGGCGTGACCGTGGCGAGGGTGCCCGTCTCGACATCGCCACCGAAATGACTGGCATCACCTTCCAGGTGATCCTCGACACCATGCTGTCCGGCGGTGAGGGGATCGATGTGCCCGCCGCCGCGCGGATGATCACCGACTATCTGGAAACGCTGGGCAAGATTACGCCCGCCGACTTGCTGAAGTGGCCCACCTGGACCCGCGTCGCGCTGGCGCCGCGCGGCTACCGGGCCATGGTGTCGCTGAAGTCCATGGTCGACCGCGTGGTGACCGCCCGTAGAGAGGCTTCGGCGCGAGGTGATCTGGTCGACATGCTGATGCAGGCCAAAGACCCGGAAACCGGCCGCCAGATGGACGACGTGCTGCTGCGCGACAATCTGCTGACCTTTATCGGCGCCGGTCACGAGACCACAGCGCTGGCTCTGACCTGGTCGCTCTACCTGCTGGGCGCGCATCCACCCACGGCCGCCCGTGTGCGCGCCGAGATCGCCCAGGTCGCCGGTGACGCCCCCCTGACCCACGCCCACGTCGAGCGCCTGACCTTCACCCGTCAGGTGGTGCAGGAGGCCATGCGCCTCTACCCATCCCTGCCGCTGATGAGCCGGATGTGCGCGCAGGATGTGGAGGTCGGCGGCCTGAAGGTGACCAAGGGCACCTTTGTCTTCATCCCGATCTACGCCATCCACCGCCACCGCCTGTTGTGGGACAACCCCGACGTTTTTGACCCCGACCGCTTCAGCCCGGAACGCAGTGCCGGTCGCCACCGCTTCGCCTACCTGCCGTTCGGTGCGGGCCCCCGCGTCTGCATCGGCCAGGCCTTCGCCCAGACCGAAAACGTCGCCATCCTTGCCACTCTGGTGCGCGGCGCGTTGCTGGAGCCGGACCCCGGCAAGAAGATCCGGCCGATGATGCGCGTGTCGATGCGGCCCGAGGGCGGGATGCCCATGACGCTGAGGTTGCGGTGAGTCCAGGTGCTCCAGGGTCGCTGCGCGTGGCAGATGTTGCATCGACCAGATACTGTCGGCGACGCATGCAACAAATCTCCTCGCCCCCCGCGAAGCGGAGCTACCGGATTCACACATCGGCGAAGCGCCACCGGTGCCCCGCCGCCACACCTCTCGTCGCCCTCGCTACCGCGAGGTCTCGGGGGAGAGGAGGATTGACGCCCGGGCTTGAGCTTCCGCCGCACCCGGCGCATCGTCCGCAGAACAAGAGAACACCCTCGGGGGCGACGTGATGCGGAAGTGGCTGGCATTCGGCTTGGCGTGGGCCCTGATTCTGGGTGGGGCGTTCCTGGCGCATTCTATCCAGACAACCGGCGGGACCACGGTTACCGAGGTCCGGATTCAGGCAGAAAAGGGTGTGGTCGTCTCAGGCCTGCTCTACGCCCCGTCCAACGCCACCGCTGGGACCCCCGCTCCGGCGGTGCTGGTCTCCCATGGCTATATCAACACCCGCGAGATGCAGAGCCCGTTCGCCATCGAGCTGGCCAGACGCGGGTTTGTAGTGCTGGCCATGGACATGACCGGCCACGGCTATTCCGGCGGCATCGTGGGAACAGCCGGCTTCGGCGGGCCGGCCGCGCTCCGATACCTGCGTAGCCTCCCGATTGTGGACCAGGCCAACGTTGGCATGGAAGGCCATTCCATGGGCAGCGGGCCGGTGATGGCGGCGGCGGCCGAGGTTCCGGACGGCTATCGCTCGATCGTGCTTGAGGGATCTACGCCGGGCTTGCTGGGTGCCAAGGCCCCGGCCAACCCGAAGAACCTGGCGGTCGTGTTCGGCCAGTACGATGAGTTTGCCGGCCTGATGTGGGGCGTTCCCAAGGGCTCGCTGGTCGCCAACTCGCCCAAGCTGGCCAAGGTTTTCGGCGTCACCGGGCCGGTCGAGGTGGGCCGTGTCTATGGCTCGGTTGCCGATGGTACCGCCCGCGTGTTGCTCAACCCACCCATCACCCACCCTTGGGAGCACTTCTCCGGGTCCGGTGTCGGCGACGCGATCACGTGGTTCCAGCAGACCTTGCCCGCGCCCCGGGCCATGGCGGCGGGCGACCAGATCTGGCTCTGGAAAGAGATCGGCACCCTGATCGCCTTCGCCGGCATGGTTTATCTGATCCTGACCACATTTGACCTGCTGCTGGGCTTTGCGCCGTTTGCCGGTCTGAACGAGACGGCACAACCGCTGGCCGAGCGGCGCGATGGCCGCTGGTGGCTGAGCCTGGCGATCACCGCCGCCCTGCCGGCCCTGACCTATTTCCCCCTGATGAAAATCGGGCAGCTGTTCTTCCCGATGGCCCCGTTCCCGCAGTGGATTCAGAACCAGCTGCTGGTCTGGGCCCTGGGGACGGCACTGATCACCCTGTTGATCGGCCTGGTACTGAAACGCGGCAAGCCCACCTTCACCAACCGCTGGGCGCTGTCGCTGGGGGCGGCTGCGGTGACCATGGCGGTGGCCTATCTTTCGCTGGTGCTGGTCGATGGCCTGTTCAAGGTGGACTACCGGTTCTGGGTACTGGGGCTGAAGCCGCTGGACGCCACGCGGGCCATGCAACTTCCGGCCTATCTGGTGCTGTGGACGCTGTTCTTCCTGGTGGCGCTCCGGGCGCTGGCCATCAACCTGCCGGTGCGCGGCGAGGGCCTGATCGCCCAGGTCGGCTGGGCCAAGACGGCCATGGCCGGCGGGTTCCTGGTGCTGGTGGTCTGGCAGTACGCGACTCTGTTCACCACCGGCCTGCTGGCCACGCCCACCGAGCCGCTGAATGTGATTGTCGCGATCCAGTTCATTCCCTTACTGGCGGTCGTGGGGGTCATTGCGGCCTACACGTATAGGCGCACCAACTCCTACGTGCCGGGTGCCCTGATCTGCGCCTTGTTGGTCAGCTGGTATGTGACCTCAGGTACGGCAAATCATCGGCAGACAGGGTTTGAGCCGCAGCTGCCGGGTGCCGCCCGGGCCAGATAGCCTGAACCTAGACGTTCACCGTGACGCGCAGGAATGTCGCCGGAATGGAGGTGGTATCCGACCCCCCGCTGGCATTTTGGGCGTTGAACAATGCATCCAGCTCTTGATGCAGGCTGTCAGCGCGCCCGTCTTTCTGTGCCGCTTCGAACGCATTCATGGTCGGGCCATAGTAGGTGCGAAACGCGTCCACCAGTCCGGACGGCGGTCCGGCGTGGTTGAAGCTATAGGTGTCGAGCGCGAACGATATCCGGTCTCTCGAAACGCCCGTGCCCACAAAACGTTCGGCCACGGTGTCCTCGATCCCCCAGGTCATGGGGCTGACAAATCCTTCGGGCGGCGGGGGTGAATAGGCGGCACTGATCTTCAGGATCTGGGCCACCAGGGTCGGGTCGTTGGGGATCCAGTTGCCCATAACGATCCGCCCGCCGGGTCGCGTGACCCGCACCATCTCCCGAGCCACATCCTGTGGTCTCGGCGCGAACATGGCGCCGAAGATGCTGACCACGAGATCGAACGATTTGTCGGACAGGTCCTTCAGGTCGGAGGCGTCGCCTTCCTGGAATCGGCAGTTGGCCAAGCCTTCTGCGCGGGCGCGTACGTTTCCAGCCGATACCAGATTGGCCGCGACGTCGACACCCAGCACTTCTGCTCCAAGTCGGGCAGCGGGAATCGCGGTGGTCCCGTCCCCGCAGCCCAGATCCAGCACTTTCATGCCCTTGGTGATGCCGAGACTGGCGACCAGGCCTTCGCCGCTTTCTCGCATGTTGGCGGCGATGCGGGTGAAGTCACCCTTTTCCCAAAGCGCTTTGTTCGGCTTCATGCGCGTGGTCTTTCGAGCCGGTTTGATAGAAGTCTTCCGATAATTGATGGCATCGCGCGCCGTCGAACTCAACCGATGCCGTCCGAGATTGTCGTCATGGCGAGGGACCCGCCTGAAGCTCCATAATCCGGTAAGCGCACCGCCTGGCACCGGACAGGATGTGGTCGGTACGCTCGACGCTGACCTCCGGCCCCAACGCGTCGCGGAACACCTGCAGTTCGGCGCGGCAGAATCCCTGGCAGGCGGCTGCCGCCGCGCAGATGGGGCAGTGGTTTTCCACGAGCAGAAAGCCGCCGCCAGGGTCGGGCGAACAGTCGGCCATATAGCCTTCCGCCGTCCGAAGCTCAGCCAGGCGGGCGACGCGGGCCGCGAGGCTCCGCAGAGGTGCCAGCGCCTGGGCATAGGATTGGGTCGTCACCGCCTCGCGGCGCGCGATCAGCCGGTCGACGCCAGCCTCGCCGAACTCGGCGCGCACCGCGTCCAGCATTTCGAGGGTCAGCTGGGCGTGGGTGTCGGGAAACCGCGTCCCGGCCGCCGGGGTCAGCGACCAGATCCGACGCGGACGACCAACCCCGCGCCGCGCATCAGCGTGGGTGACCAAACCGGCGACGACAAGCCGCTCCAGGTGTTGCAGGGTGGCCTGACGGCTGATCGCCAACGCACCGGCCAGTGCCAACGTCTCCGATGGACCACGGGTCTTGAGCTGAAACAGGATTCGGTCGGCCGGAGTGTTCATTTGACAATCAATATATTGCAAAATTGGAACAGCAGGTCTAGTCCGATTTGACATGAGCAACATTGTCAAACCTCGTGACCCCGCAAACAGCTGGGCTGATCTGCTGTCTGAGGGACGGTTGCCCCGGTTTGCGTTGATCTGCCTGGGCGTCTGGCTGAACGCTGCCGACAGTCTGGTCACGGCCACCATCATGCCCAATGTCGGCGCCGATCTTGGCGGCTACGCCTACTTCGCCTGGGCCACGGCCGGGTTTCTGGTCGGGGCCATCATGGCAGGTGCCAGCGCCGGACGGCTGTCGGAACTGTTCGGCCTGCGCCTCGCAACTGCTCTGGCCGGAGCGATCATGGCCGTCGGCTGCGTCATGAGCGCGCTGGCTCCGGATATCACCACATTCCTTGCAGGTCGCGTGGTGCAGGGGCTGGGCAGCGGCTGGATCTCGGGCTTCGCCATGGTGGCCATCGCGCTACTGTTCCCCGAGCGCCACCTGGCCCGGGTGTTTGCCGCCGTGACCTTCGTCTGGGGTGTGGCCACGGTTCTGGGCCCGCTGGTCGGTGGACTGGTGGTCGAGACGCGCGATTGGCGTGATGTCTTCTGGCTGTTCGCGCTTCAAGCCGCAGTGTTCGCCATTGCCGCACCGTTTCTGCTGGCCGGGTCCGAAAAAGCGCAGGGTGGCCCCGGCATCCCGTGGCTCCAACTGGGCGTCCTGTCGGTGGGCGTGGTGGCTATCGCCGTGGCCAACATCCTTGAAGATCTGGCGTCAGCCGCCGGGTTGGTGGTCGCCGGCTTCGCCGTTCTGGCGCTGGTGATCTGGATCGACGGGCGCGCGAAGGTCAGGCTGCTTCCCGTGGCCGCAGGCGATCTGCGGACCGTCGTCGGGGCCGGCTATCTGGCGATGTTTGCCATGACCGCGGCCACCATGGGCTTCGGCATCTATGGTTCGCCGATCCTGCAGCAACTGCGGGGATTTTCGCCACTCTGGGCCGGCTATGCCATCGGTGCCGAGGCCATGGCCTGGACGCTGGCCGGCATCGCCGTGGCCGGGGTCACCGGTGCATGGGACCGCCGGTGGATCCGCATCGGGGCGGCGTGCCTGATCGCCAGCCTGGTGATTCTGACCTGGGCGATGGCCGACGGGCCTCTGGTCTGGGTGTTGATCGGCGGCGCGCTGATGGGGGTGGCGTTCGGGTTCTCGTTCGCATTCATGACGCGGCGCATCATGGCGGCGCTGTCGGACGAGGACCGCGCCATCGGGTCGTCTGCTGTGTCCGCCGTGCGCCAGACCGGCGCAGCGGCGGGTGCGGCGATTTCCGGTGTGGCGGCCAACATGGCCGGGTTCGCCCAGGGCTTGACCGATGCCAGCGCGCGCTCGGCCTCGCTGTGGGTGTTTGCCTCGGTCATCCCCATCGCGCTGGTCGGCACCTGGGCCGCAGTACGGATGACTGGCGTGGCGGCGATCGAAGGGGACCGGAAATGAGCACAATAAAACTGCGACTTGCGCGCCCGACCGACAATCTGGAAGACGTGATCCGCGTCTACCGGGACGGCCTCGGCCTGACTGTCCTTGCGACTTTTGAAGATCATGCAGGTGTGGACGGGGCGATGCTGGGGGTTCCCGGTGACCCCTACCACCTGGAATTCACCCACACGCGCGGTAGCCTGGTCGGTCGAGCGCCGACCCATGACAACCTGTTGGTCTATTATCTGCCGGAATCGGATCGCTGGCGCGCTGCGGTAGATCGCATGACAGCCTGGGGTGCGACGCCCGTGTCGGCGGCAAATCCGTATTGGGACCGTCAGGGGGTATCGTTCGAGGATCCCGATGGATACCGTGTGGTGCTGCAGAACAGTGCCTGGCCGCTCTAGGATCACAAGACCTGATCGTGGTCAGTCGCTTGCCGGTCGCCACAGCGGACCGACAGCGACCAGCAGGATAATGATATTGAACAGAGCGTTCGACGGGTTGCCCGACGCTATGGATCCGGCGCTGTCCAGCAGAAACCAGGCCAGTGTACCTGTCAGCACCGAGCGGCGCACACCCTCCGGCGCGGCGTCATAAACCGAGGTCGACAGACACCAGATCATCACCCCCCAACCCAGCAGGAACCCACCCGTCAACGCCGAAAGGAACCGGGTGTCGGGCGAGGCATAGGTCGTGGCACCATCGATTGGCCAGCTCAGGATATCCAGCGTCAGCCGCGCCGGCTCCAGGGTTTCGGGCATCGCGCCCAGAAAGAACACTGGCGCGAATGAGCCGACCACGACGGCGGTGATCTTCAGCCAGAACTTGTGAAACTTGTGCGTCATGCCGACGTTCCCCTTCAATGCTGCCGGAAACTGGCGCAACAACTCGTGGCAAGGCAATGACCTGGCAGGTAATGCCTTGAGCCTTGCGTCATCTCGCCCGGCTTGGGGTGACCGACATCTGGAGATCGCGGTGGCGCGAAAACGACCCAAGGGATTGCTGGCGATGGGTTGGGCGGCTGTCGATTCTGCCGCCCGGGGTCGGACCGAGCACGCGCCGACTTTGGCCGACTACCCTGAGCATGTGGTCCGTCGCACCAGCTTTCAGTCGGGCGGCCATCACGGCTGGCGAATCTCGGCCATCGAAACCCCGCGTGCCCGGACTACGCCGTGGAAGATCGTGGTGATCACCGGCGCGCCGTCGTGGGCGGAGTATTGGGCCGAGACCTTGGCCGAACTGCCCCAGAACCGCGAGATGATCGTCGTCGACCGGCCCGGTTACGCCGCCTCCGAGCCAGCGCATCCCGTGCACGACATCCGGGTCCAGGCGGAGGCGCTCGCCCCTGTGCTGAAGGCGGCGCGGGGTCAGAAGGTGCTGTTGGTTGGTCAGAGCTATGGTGCCGCCATTGCGGCGATCATGGCCGAGCAGAACCCGCGCCAGGTCGCGGGTCTGGTGCTGCTGTCGGGGTTCTTCGGCGAGGCCGGCCCGACTGCCCGCTGGTTGCTGGATGTGGGGTCGCGAACCCTGAAGCTGATTCCGCGCGATCTGCGCAACGCAGTGATCGAGGTCAACGGCCAGAAGGCGCAGTTACGGCACGCCGAGCAGGCTCTGTCGCGATTGCGCATTCCGATCCACATGATTCACGGCGACAAAGATGACTTCGCGCCGCTGGAAGTGGCCGAACGCATGGCCGCCGAAACCGTAACCCGCCGCCCGATCCGTGTCGTGCGGACCGAGGGGGCCAATCACTTCCTCAACGACGGCCCGGCCGAGGTGCTGATCGCCGCCATCGAGGGCTGCATTCCGAAGCGAAAGCGGTTGTTGACCTTTCGTTGGCCCACAGTGCCCGCGCTTTGGCGCACCAAACCCGTTTCGGTCTGATTCAGGGCAGGAACACCGCTGTCGCCACCGCAAACCCGATCACGACCAACCACGGCGGGGCCCTGGCGATCGCCAGAAACACATAGGCGGCGGCCACCAACGCCCAGTCGGCGGGGCGGTGGACGGCCATCATCAGGACTGGATCCCAGAGCGCTGCGGCCAGCAGGCCGACCACCGTCGCACCCAGTCCTGCGCTCAGCCCGCGCGCCCAACCCTGGTGCCTCAAACGGTCCCAATGCGGCATCACGCCCACAACCAGCAGCAGGCCGGGCATGAAAATCGCGAACAAGGCGATCAGGCCGCCCACGATCCCGCCGGGACCATAGGTCTGGGCCGCGCCAACATAGCCGGCAAAGCTGAACAACGGTCCGGGCAGGGCCTGAACCAGGCCGTAGCCGGTCACAAACCTCTGCGCATCCAGCCAACCGCGCTCGACGACCTCGCGCTCCAGCAACGGCAGCACCACATGGCTGTCGCCGAACACCATGGCCCCGGCACGATAGAAGACGCCGGCCATCCCCAGACCCGGGTTTGCCAGCAGGCTGGCGGCAATCGGCAAGCCCACCAGTAAAAGCGCGAACAGACCAAGGGCGATGTTTGCGCCGCCGGTATCGACCACAGGCTTCGGGTCATCGGGTGCCCGATCGGGGTCGGTATCACGCAGCAGTGCCAGACCGAACACGCCGCCCGCCGCCAGCACGGCCAGCTGCGCCACCGGTCCCTGCGCCAGGATCAGGCCCAGCGTCGCGCCTATGGCCAGACCAGCGCGCACCGGCCCCACCGCCAGGGTGCGCGCCATCTGGATCACGGCCTGCAGCACCACAGCGGCAGCCGCCACCTGCAGGCCATGCAGCCAGCCTGTTCCGATGTGCACGCTCAGCAGAGGTGCCAGTCCAGCCAGGGCGATCATCACGATGGCGGCCGGTAGGGTAAAGCCCGCGAACGCCGCCAATGCCCCGGGCAACCCGGCCATCCTCAGCCCGATCGCCATGCCCAGTTGGCTGGACGCCTGTCCCGGCAGAACATGGCAGAGCGCCAGCAGGTCTGCGAAGGCGGTCTCCGACAGCCAGCGGCGACGTTCCACAAACTCGGCGCGGAAGTAGCCCAGATGCGCGGTCGAGCCGCCGAACGCCGTCAAGCCCTGCCGCAGGAACGCCAGAAACACGGTCAGGGCAGTCTCGGTCCGGGGCGTCGGGGCGTCTTCCATCCGAGCCTAGATGGGAGCGCGGTACGCCGCTGTCGACCAGTTTCGCCGATAAGGGCTTCCCACGGCCATCTGAACGGCGATAAGGATTCCCAAATTCACGAAGTCCAAGGGGAAACGCCATGAAAGCTGCTGTCCTGCGCGAAGTCGGCAAGCCGCTCCAGATCGAAGACGTGCAGATCAACAAGCCCGGCCCGCACGAGGTGCTGATCCGCACCGCCGCCGCCGGCGTCTGCCACTCGGACCTCCACTTCATCGAAGGCAAGTATCCCCACCCGCTGCCCGCCGTTCTGGGTCACGAGAGCGCGGGCGTGGTTGAGGCCATCGGCTCCGAAGTTCGTACCGTAAAGGTCGGCGACCACGTGATCACCTGCCTCTCGGCCTTCTGTGGCCACTGCGAGAGCTGCCTGACCGGTCGTATGAGCCTCTGCGTCTCGTCAGACACCAAGCGTGGAAAGGAAGACGAGCCCCGTCTGTCCACGCCCACCGGCCCGATGCTGCAGTACCTGAACCTGTCGTCCTTCGCCGAGCAGATGCTGATCCACGAACACGCCTGCGTGGCGATCCGCAAGGACATGCCGCTGGACCGCGCTGCCCTGATTGGCTGCGGCGTGATGACCGGCGTCGGGGCCGTGATCCACACCTCCAACGTCCGCCCGGGCGACACCGTAGCCGTGATCGGTTGCGGCGGCGTGGGCCTGGCGGCCATCAATGGCGCGGCGATGGCGGGCGCAGGCCGCATCATCGCCATCGACATGTCACCGGGTAAGGCAAACCTGGCCAAGGCGATGGGCGCGACCGATTTCGTCATGGGTGGCGCGGATGCTGTGAAAGAGGTCATGGAGCTGACCAGCGGCGGCGTGCAGCACGCCTTCGAGGCCATCGGCCTTGCGGTCACCGCCGAGCAGTCGTTCAACATGCTGCGTCGCGGCGGCACCGCCAACATCATCGGCATGATCCCGGTCGGCCAGATGATCAGCCTGATGGGCGCGGCCTTCCTGGGCGAAAAGCGTATCCAGGGCTCGCTGATGGGATCGAACCGGTTCCCGGTCGATATGCCCAGACTTGTCGATGCCTACATGACCGGCAAACTGCACCTGGACGACATGATCTCGCGCCGCATCCGCCTGGACCAGGTGAACGAGGCCTTCGAGGAAATGAAGACCGGCGCCGTGGCCCGCTCGGTCATCGTCTTCAACTGATCGGGTCGAAAGACTGATTTTCGGAAACGCCCAGTCTTGTGCCGGGCGTTTTTCGTCGCGTTCTACCCGGCTTGCTTCGACTGGAGCGACTTCAAACCAGTCGGGATTTCGGTCGCATCACCAGCCATGGTGTCGGGCGCTGTCGCCATTCCCAGACCGCCAGCAAGTGGTCAAGGTGTCCGAGTTCCTTGAGCCAGGCTGGCATCTCAAACGCCTTGCCCGTCTGATCCACCCTGACGATATCGTGGGTGCCGCCAAATCGGTCGAGCATCGCCTTCATGGCCCCGGCCCGATAAAGGTCATGGGTCTCCACGATGATACTCATTTCGGCCAGGGCAGGCGCGAGATCCGGCTGGAGAATGTCGACTTCGGCACCTTCGGTATCGACCACCACAAGGACCCGTCGTCCGGCGAACGCCTGGAAGTCCCCGGGCTTGAATTCTCCACCAATCCTGATCCGGTCGGCGACACCGTTTCTCGACGCCAGCTCGGCGCAGGCCGCACGCGCGTTCGGATCGATGTCGAAGGCGTGAACCTCTGTCTCAGGCATCCGGCGCGCCAGCCCGACGGCGTAGTAACCTTCCGCGCACCCGACATCGATTACGCAATCAAGGCCTTCGGCGGCAAAAGCCTCGATATGGGGGTGCAGTTCCGACTCATAGACGCCGAGCAGCCGGGGGGCCAACGCGCCCTCGGTCGCCGCCGCGACGTAGGTCATTCCGGCGAAGGGGCCCTGCATGATGATAGGCCCGGCGTGGGCAAGATAGGTCTCGGCCAGTGCATATCCGCGCCACTTCGCCATCAGGCGCAGCAGGTCGTTCAGCTGATCATTGGTCGGGACATCCGTCCAGGACTGGGTGTGCTGTCGAACGAGGCGCGCGATGTTGCCGCGGACGCTCGGTTTCGGTGCCTGTGTCATCGCAAAGTAATGACGGGGATCGAGCGGTGTCGCAATTGCACTTCAGAGCAGCTCAAGCGCGCGCTCGGCCGGGCGACAGAGGGCTACCCCGTTGGCCGTCACCACAATCGGTCGGTTCACCAGCTTCGGCTCACGGACCATGGCGGCGATCAGGGTTGCGTCGGGAACGCCAGGCTTTGTCAGTCCAAGGGCCTCGGCCTCTGTCCCCATGACGCGCAGGATCTGATGTGCGGAAACGCCCATCCGCTTCAACAACGCCTGCAACTGCGGCTCGGTCCAGCCCACCTTCAGGTATTCCACGACCGTGGGCTCGACGCCCTTCTCGCGCAGCAGCGCCAGGGTGTTGCGCGAGGTGCCGCAGGCGGGGTTGTGGTAGATCGTGACGTCGCTCATGGCCTCTCCGATAGCGGCTTGCGGTGGAATCACCAGGTAAAGGCGCGGGTTCCCACCACAAAAGTCCCGTCTGAATCGTTCCAGGGCATCAGGTCTGCGGGCCGGGGCGGCAGGGCGGGCACGCCAGCGGGCCAACGGTCCAGCACCATCCGGTAGCGCACATCCAGCTGCCCCGGACCGTTCGGTCGGATCGTCAGCTTGAGCGGATAGCGTGCCGTGGCCCAGGAAATCTGCACCCACTTGCCCGGCGGCAGGGCAAGCCCGGTGGCAACACCGTTGATCGCCGTCAGCCGTCCCGCTGTCGTGGCCCTCACGCGCAGGGTCATCCTTGCGGTGCCGGGTGGCGCTGTGCTGACCAGGTCAAGGGTCCCGTCCTGGGCGCGCTGAACGGTGATGTCGGGTGGTGTCTCACTCAGCGGCTTGGCCGGAGCAGCCAGCATCGGCTGAGGCCACGCCCAATGAGCGCGTTTTGCAATCTCGCCGCCTTCCCCGCGCAGGACGGCTTCGGTCCAGCTGCTGTGATCAAAGATCGGGCTGTAGCGCCACGCGCGACCGGTATCCTGATCCATCTGATAGCCCACGTATGTCACTTGCGGGTATCGTGCGCTCCACGGGTCGTTGGAGCGCACGAACAGCGTGATGGCCAGACCTGCGATCAGCAGCGTGGAGCCCACAACCAGCCCCTTGCGCGCACCTTTGTCAGGCTGGGCCAGCGGCCAGATTACCAGACCTGCGGTAATCATCTGCAGCGAGAACAGCGCCATCATGTCCATGCCCAGGTAGGCGAAGTGCGAGATGCCGCCCTGCCATCCCAGCACCACCGCCGCCAGTACCGCCAACAAGGCAAGCGACAGGATGCCGCGCTTGGCACCGAGCGCCGTCGCCGCGGCACCGATGGTGGCCACCAACAGCGGCCAGACCACTACATAGGCTGCACCGGGTGCTGCGATCTGGGCGGCGATAGCAATCATCAGGCCCACCAGCAAGGCCCCGGCCCAGGCACCTTTACGGGTCGTCGGGCGGTCATAGATCAGGACGCCGATCACCCCGGCCAGCACCCCCGTCACCGCCCCGGTGATCTCGAAACCGCCAAAGGCGGAACACCCCAGACCCGCTGCCACCGGGATCGCGGCCATCCAGCGACGGCCCGTGGCCATGTCCGCCGCCGACAGCATGATCACGCCCAGCGACAGCAGCATGATCGCCCATTCCCAGCGGTCGACCTGGGCCAGAAGGAAGCGCTGTTCGAGGTATCCGAACTCAGCCCCGGTCAGCAGACGCGCGAACTGCAGCACCGCCACCGTCGTCAGCGCGCCGAATATCACGCCGCCCATGCCGCGCAGGATATCCGACGGCGGGAACGCGCCGTCATGCCGCGCCCACCGGACAGAGAACGCCAGAAGTACGACCACCGCGCCGATCAGCACCCAACCGAACCACACCGGATAGGCAACCAACACGTCGCCGAACAGGTTGGAATAGATCACAGAGGGTGCCTTGCCCGGCAGTTGCGTCGCGAACGCGGCCTCGGCCGCCGCCGCCAGCACCTGCGTGCCGACGTCCTGCAGCGACCCGCGCTGCAGGTTGGCCGGGGTCGAGGTGGGGCTGTGATAGTCGAACTGCGAGCCGATGATGGCGTAGTTCATGCCTGGCAGACCCGCGCGCAGAGTCTCGGTCAGATCGGTGTCGTTGGGCATCTTTTCATAGACCAGCACCGCCAGCGACGATGACGCCGGTCGGGCGGCGGTACGCTGGTAGAGGTCGATGATCTCGCCGTTCTGCGGGCTGGTCTGGAACATCTGCACGCGCCCGCCGCCACCGCGCGCTTCCACGTTCAGGGTCAGGCCGATCCGCTTGGCCAGCGGGTCTCGCTGGAAGAAGTGGTTTGCGCCCAGCAGGCCCGCTTCCTCGCCGTCGGTGATCACCAGCATGACGTCGCGGGCCGGGACGCCTCGCGCCTTGATGGCGCGAACGGTCTCCAGGATCGCCGCAACGCCCATGATGTCATCGGCCGCGCCCGGCGAGGCGGGGACGCTGTCATAGTGCGCCATCAGGGCCACGGCGGGTGCCTGTCGATCCCTGCCGGGCAGGATGCCCACGACATTCTCGACATAGCCGGCGGACACCCGGTCAGTGGCGTCTCGCGCGAGCTGGACGCCGGTCCCCGACCGTACCTGCGGTGAAAGGCCGAGGTCGGTCATCCGGCCGATCAGCGCATCGCGCACCCGCATGTTCTGAGGTGAACCGACGGGATGCGGCTCTGCGGCCATCAGGTTGACGTCGGAAAAGGCGCGGTCGCCGGAGAAGATGGTCGCCGCCGCGCTGACCGGGGTGGGCTCCGGCAGTTGCTGGTCCGTGAACGCGATCCAGGATCCTGCGATCAACGCCAGCAACAGCGCGAAATAGCGACCCATCACGGTTCCCCCAAAACCCACTCAGGATCAAAGGTTAGACCGCGTCGCGCCAAAACAAAAACGCCCGCCGGGTGAGGCGGGCGTTGCCGGAATTCGAAAGTCGCCGGTATCAGGCGGCGACGGTCATCACCGCTTCGTGCGGGTCGCGCAGCACATAGCCGCGGCCCCAGACGGTTTCGATGTGGTGCTTGCCATCGGCCGCCGCCGCCAGCTTCTTGCGAAGCTTGCAGATGAAGACGTCGATGATCTTCAGCTCGGGCTCGTCCATGCCGCCATAGAGGTGGTTGAGGAACATTTCCTTGGTCAGCGTCGTGCCCTTGCGCAGCGAGAGCAGCTCCAGCATCTGGTATTCCTTGCCGGTCAGGTGGACCCGCATGCTGGCCACTTCGACCGTCTTGGCGTCGAGATTTACCACGATGTCGCCGGTCTTGATGACGGACTGGGCATGGCCTTTGGAGCGACGGATGACGGCGTGAATGCGAGCTACCAGCTCATCCTTGTGGAAGGGCTTGGTCATATAGTCGTCGGCGCCGCCAGAGAAGGTTTTCACCTTGGTCTCGATCTCGGCCGTGCCTGACAGGATCATGATCGGGGTGTTGATTTTGCCGACCCGCAGCGTGCGCAGTACATCCATGCCGCTCATATCGGGCAGGTTCAGGTCGAGCAGGATGAGATCGTAGTCATAGATCTTGCCCAGATCGACGCCTTCCTCACCGAGGTCGGTCGTATAGACATTGAAACCTTCCGACTTCAGCATCAATTCGATGCTTTGCGCTGTGGCGCTGTCGTCCTCGATCAACAATACGCGCATTCGGCTCTCCTACCGCGTCCCGCATTCCCGGACGAATTCTGCTGAATCCGCCCCTTTCGTTCTCGTTAACCTGCCTTGGTCGTTCTTTAAGACTGGTTAACGGTGCTGGCCCCTCGTCCCGAATCGTTAGTCTGATTTCGGAATCGGGAACAAGGCGTG
>JANORH010000139.1:0-9116 GCA_031415215.1 Alphaproteobacteria bacterium
GTGAGCGCGGTGTGGCTGTTGGCGTGAAACGATAGACGCACATCGTTGGAATACTCCACCATCGCCACCTGATGGTCTGTGACATCCATGTCGGATTGGAAAGCATCATTGGCACCGGCCCAACCGGCGTCGCGCAGGGCATAGGCGTCCGAGCCGTCCTCCCAGGTCCGGGGCCGGTCGGCGCGCTCGGCGGTGAAGATCCGGCGACCTCCGAAACTCGCCACGCGGTCAGGCCGCGCACCGACAATGCGGCTGAAGATGTCGAAATCGTGGACGACCTTGTCCAGGAAATAGGATCCGCCCCACGCCTGTTTGCGCCGCCAGTTGCGAGCCAGATAGCCGCCGTGCTCCGGCGGCAGGTGCTCGGTCGCGTCGATGGAGATGACCTCGCCCAGCTCCCCCCGATCCACCCGCGCCAGCACCTCGCGCACGATAGGCAGCGAGCGCATCACCAGACCGACGAACACCGGTGGAGTTCCCGCCATCGCCAGGCGTCGGGCCAGCGACTCGGTCTCGTCCTCGGTCCGCACGATGGGCTTTTCGGCGAAGACCGGAACACCGGCGTTCAGCGCCTGAACCAGGTGCTCAAAATGCAGGTGGTTTGGCGCGCCAAGCATCAGCAGATCAAAGGGGCCATGGCGCAGCAGGTCCGCAATGTCGGCGCACGCGCGGCCAGCCCGAATGCCCGCCGCCTCCAGGATCGGCGCACCGACCGGGGCCGGGTCGACATGGGCTACGAGGTCCAGGCTCCAGCCCACCTCCTGCATGGCGGCCAGCACATGGGCAATCCGCTGGCCCAGACCGACCACTCCGATGCGCCAGGTCTTCATGTCGCAACACACCTTCCGAACGCTATGGGAACGTCAGATAGACCGGATTTCCGAGCAGCCACAACGCGCCGTCCGGCCCCCGCACCTCGACCCGAAGCCAGCCCTTTGCGTCCGTGGGGAGCTGGACCGCCAGAGTCTCGTCATCGCCCAACGGGTCGCGTTCCGGCAGGGGTGGCGCACTCGAGCCGACCAGGGTGATCTTGCCGCCGACCGCATGCGTTACCCGTATCGTAAGCCTGCCGGCGGTCTGGCTCACGTCCAGCAAGCGATTGCGAGTGCCTTGAACGTCGATGAACACCCGACCAGCGCGGATCCCGGCGAGGACGGCATCCTGCGACAGGTTCCGGGCGAAGACCACGGTCGTGGGGCGACCCACGGAGTTGGCCTTCGTCGTGTCCAGCGTGGCGTCGTGATTGTCCGATCCCCCGACGGCGGTCGGGCGATGGCCTTCGCTCAACCGCGCGGTCCAGAAGGGCAGGCCTGACAGAGGGCCGCCGGCGATCCCGCCGTTGATCACCTCGACCGCGCCAATGCGACTGAAGTCGACCGGGGCCGTCCAGCCGCATCCCATGCACGCCTCGCCAGACGGCAGGCCCGGATGATTGATGGTCACCAGAGCGCCTGCGGCCTCGGCCTGATCCAGGATGTGGCCAAAGGTCGGCAGGCGGGTACTGCCGAGCTGGAAATCCAGCGGTGCCGTCATGCCGATGATGTTGGCGTGGCCCTGGAATGTGGTGATCTCGCGCCCCGGGATCAGCAACAGCCGGTCGTAGTGGGGTTGGAGCTCGGCCAGCGCTTGAAAGTGGCTCGACGTGTTGTGGTCGGTCACCGCGACGAAATCCAGACCCCGCGCCGCGGCAGCGTCCAGGGTCTTGAACACAGGGCATGGAGCCCTGGTGCCTGTCTGGGTGAGGCAAGACCCGTCCGAGTGGCCGGTGTGCAGGTGCAGGTCGCCGCGATACCAGCCGGGTTTGTCATTCAGCGGCGCGGCGGTGAAACCATGGAAGGCGGTGTTGCGATCCAGGGTGATGGTCGCGGTGTAGTGGGCGCGAACGTCCTTGCGCAGGTTCGGAACGCCAAGGATCAGCTTCCACTGACCGGCCGGCAACGGCCCCGGCAGATACGACGGCGTCGCCCAGGTATCGGTCAGGGTGAAGGCCGATTTGTTGCCGCCACTCCAGCCCCGAAACCGCTGGGGGTCGCGGATACCGATGTCGATGACCGACTTCTGGTCCTGGCCAGTGTAGGCGAACGCGACGTTGACAGCAGTGGTGCCGGCGGAAACCCGGAACGGGATATCGCGGTAAGTCTTGTGGTCGGCGCCAGTCATGACGCCGGTGAGCGTCAGGGTCTCGGCGAAGGCGGGCACGGCCAGCAGGGCGAATGCCGCCGCCAGCCATGCCCACCCCCGCATCTATGGTGCCTCGTTGGAGAATATGATGGTTCCTGAAGCTCCGAACATGCCGCCGACACCATGGCAGACGCTGTTCCTGGCACCCGGCACCTGAGCCGCCGCAGTTCCCCGCAGTTGCCGAACGCTCTCCTGCAAAGCGTACATGCCGTACATGCCCGAGTGCATGTAGGACAGGCCGCCGCCATTGGTATTCAGCGGCAGCTTGCCCCCGATCGCGGTGTTGCGTTCACGGATGATGGCCGCAGCCTCGCCGGGCTTGCAGAAGCCCAGGTCCTCCAGGCCGTAAAGCGGCAGGTGGGCGAAGGCGTCGTAGATCATCAGGTGGTCGACATCGGTGTGCTTGAGGCCGGCCTCGTCAAACGCCTTCTTGCCCGAGACCCGGAATGCCTTGGACGAGGTGAAATCCTCCATCTGGCTGACCAGCGGGGTCTCGACGCTCTCACCGGTGCCCAGCACATAGACGGGCTTCGTCTTGAAATCCTTGGCCCGCTCGGCCGAGGTCAGGATCAGCGCCCCGCCGCCGTCCGTCACCAGGCAGCACATCAGCAGGCGGAACGGCCAGGCAATCATCGGCGAGTTCAGGACGTCGTCGACGGTGATCGGGTCTTTGAACGAGGCGCGGGGGTTCTTCGCCGCCCATTCGCGCTGGATCACCGAGACCCAGGCCAGGTCCTCTTCCGACAGACCATAGGTCTTCAGATAGCGCAGCACCGGGATGGTAAACATGGTCGGCGGGCTGGTGACGCCATAGGGCATCTCGAACTGGCCCATCAGGCTGGACGGCGCGCGGCCGAAGCCCCCGGCGCCCACCCGCGACTTGCCCGACTCGCCATGGGTGATCAGCACCGTCGTGCAGAGCCCGGCGTTGATCGCCGCCGCTGCATGGCGCACGTGCAGCATGAACGAACACCCGCCCACGCTGGTGCCGTCGGCATAGGTGGGGGTGATGCCCAGATAGTGCGCCAGATCAGTAGGGCTGATCCCGGCGCAGGCCACGCCGTCAATGTCCGAGGGCTTCAGGCCACAGTCGGCCATGGCGTTCAGCGCCGCATCGGCGTGCAGGCCAATAACCGACACATCCGGGATCCGGCCCATCTGGGTGGTCTCAGCGGCCCCGACGACCGCAACGGATTTCTGCTTCATGGTGCTCTCAGGCTCCAGCCGGCTTGAAGAACGGCAGGGCGATGGTGTCGCTCATTTTTTCGAAGGTGACCTCCAGGGCCATGTCCAGCTGCAGGGCCTCCGGCGTCTGCGGACAGCCGACGATGTTGGTCATCATCTGCGGACCTTCAACCAGTTTCACCACCGCGATGGCGTAGGGCTCGGTCCCCATGTCGGGACGCGGCCGGTGGTTGATCACATAGGACCACAGCACCGCCTTGCCGGAGGCCTTGAACACCTCGACGTCGCGTGAGCCCGTCCCGGGGCAGAAGGGGCGAGGCGGGAAATAGACCTCGCCGGTCGCCCGGTCGCGTTGCAGCAGCAACTCACCCTTGAGGGTTCCCTCCCAGAAGTGTTTCGTCTCCGGCGTAGGCTCGGGCAACATGCGTGGCGGCATCTGGCGTTTCCATCCCTTCGAACAATCGGTTTGGCGCGCAACAAAGCCGAGACCGCGCCGCTTGTCGACAGCCGCTGATGGTCAAAGTGGCGGGAAGTGACTTTTGCGGTGCGATTCCAGCTGCCGCTCGGCGGCGATGATCGCCTGCATATCGCTGTGCCCGGCCTCCAGATCAGCGTCAACTGTCGTTAAAGCACCCTCGACGACGACGTGTCCGGGGTGCAGAGAACGCCTCATGAAGGCCGCCTATGATCTCGCCCGGTTCATCCGGGCCCAGGATGCCCCCGCTGTGGGCATCAGCATCTATGATCAGGCGCTGGCGGAACTTCGCGCCGGCCAGAAGCAGACCCCCTGGATGTGGTTCGTGCTGCCACAACTCCGGGGTCTGGGCTCCAGCGAGATGTCGCTGAAATATGCGGTGGTGTCCCTGATGGAGGCCAAGGCCTATCTGGCCCATCCGGTGCTGGGGCCGCGCTTGCGCGAGTGCGTCGCGGCGCTGAACACCCTGGAGGATCGCACCGCCTTCCAGATCTTCGGCCGCCCCGATGATCGCAAGTTCCGCGCGTGCCTCACCCTGTTCGGCTACGCCACTGGCGACAACGCGGTGTTTGAGACCGCGCTGAACAAGTACTTCAAAGGCGCCATCGACAAGCAGACGGTGAAGATGCTGGGGTTCTGAGGTCGATACTGCCCCGACATTTCAGCTCGACATCGACAGGGATCGGATCGACGTTACGTCAAAATAAGTGGGGAGACCGCCACATGGCCCGGGTTGAAGTCGTGGAATATACCGACGCTGTCTGTTCGACGGCGTGGGGGGCTGAGCCGCAGCTGCGTAGACTGCAATGGCGGTTCGGGCAGCATCTAGCCTGGCGCAAGGTGCAGGGCGGGCTGATTGGCGATAGTTCCAAAGGCAAGGCCGACTGGGACCGGGTCCGCGCCGCAGAGCCCATGCGCGCCTACTGGAAGCGGGTCTGGCACCTGACCGGCATGCCGTTTCCCAACCCCATGCATCTGATGCTGCAGTCCACGGACCCGCTGGGTCAGGCGGTCAAGGCCGCCGAACGTCAGGGCCAGCCGGTGGGCGATGCGGTACTGCGGCGGTTCCGGGAGCAGATCTTTGTCTTCGGGATCGGGCCCCAGACCAAGGACGAGTTTGTGGCCGCCGCCGCCGGTGTGCCGGGCCTGGACGTCGCCCGCTGGCTGTCCGACATCGACCTGCCGCAAGTCGCCGCCGCCTATCGCGCCGATTGGCAGGAGACCCGCGAGCCCAACGACTGGGTGCGCAACCTGAAACACGACAGTCCGATGAACGGTGAACTGAAACACTCCGAAGGCCACGACCGTTACGCCCTGCCCACGCTGATCTTCCGGGGATCTGGTGGCGAACACACCGTCGCGGGGTGGGTGCTTTACGAGGAGTATGAAGCCGGGCTGGAAGCCGCCGAACCTGGAATCACGGCCAACCCGCGTCCGGACCCGACACCGACCGAGGCGTTTGCGACGTGGGGGGTTCTGACGGGGCAGGAACTGGTGTTTTTGTGCGGCGAGGGCGCAGTGGCCCCGGCGGGGGTGGTGGCGCGCGACTGGGGCGAGGGGTTTGTGTACTTCTCCGCCGCCGAGGCGCGGTCGCGGGGATTGGTGGAGGCGGTAGGGGTTAGGGTTTAGGATGCCATTGGTGGGCATTGGCACCGGGGTTCGATCAAATTTGTGATCGCCATTGAGACCCAGGTTTCCACTAGACGTCTTGACCACACGGCCCTCGAGGTTGAAAATCAATACAAAGCGGGGGCTTGTGAAAATGGCGAGAAATGCAGGCAAGCAGGTGTTGTTTGTCGCGGTCTCGATGGCGCTTCTGGTGGCCGGTGGCGCAAGCGCCCAGAAACGGGACAAAACCTACGACAAGGGCATGAAGGCCCAGGAGCTGGATCCATCTCAGCGTGGTCCCGTTTCCGGCGTCGGGATCGAGAGCCAGGACATCATCGGTATGACCGACCGGATGGTCCGGGACATGCTGTCCAATCCGCAGCTCGCCGGGCGGGCCACTGCGCCCCGGGTCATCATTGATGACCAGTACTTCACCAACGAGTCGTCGCAACGCCTGAACAAGCGGATCATCACCGACCGACTGAGGGTAAACCTGAACCGCGCCTCGAACGGCCGCATGAACTTCATCGGCCGCGAGTACGCCTCGATGGTCGCCCAGGAGCGCGAGCTGAAGCGCGAGGGCGTCACCGATGTGGGCACCACGGGTCTGACCCGGGCCCAGGCGGGGGTCGACTTCCGCCTGACTGGCAGGATCACCTCCGAGGACTCCGCCGCTCAGGACGGCAGCGGTCGCATCCAACGCTTCAACCAGATCACCTTCGAGATGATCGACCTGGAGAGCGGCGTGATCGTCTGGAGCAATCTCTATGACTTTGCCCGCGTTGCCGCTGATTCCGTGATGTACCGCTGAGGGGAGCCCGCCTTGATCCGCACGTCCGTCACCCTCGTCACGGCCGCCTGTCTGGCGCTGGTCTCGACGACCGCCGGGGCCGCGCCGAAGGCCAAACCACCGACCGAAGAGCAGATCCAGGCCTATCTGGCCGACAAACCTGAGGCCGCCCGGCCACTGTTTCGCCACGTCATGCTGGACGGTGAGCGCAACAAGGGGCTGTACCTGATGCGCGCAGGCCTGGCCTCGATGGACGCCGGAGACTTTCGGAGCGCAGCCGGCGCGTTCGACGAAGCCCTGACCAGGATCGAGGCGATATACGCCAACAATCCGTCGGCCATCAAAGCCCGCTCGAAGTACGTCAAGGAGGCCTTCAAGGACTTCAAGGGCGAGGGCTATGAGCGCTCGATGGCCTATTACTATCGCGGCGTCCTCTATCTTTATGAAGGCGATTACGACAACGCGCGCGCCAGTTTCATGAGCGGCCAGTTGCAGGACCAGTGGGCCGAAGACGCCGAGTACGCCAGCGACTTCGCTCTGATGGACGTGCTGTCGGGCTGGGCCAGCCAGTGCGCCGGAGACCCGGGCCTTGCCCGGGATTTCTACGAAAAAGCGCGTCAGAAGAGCGCCGACATTGCCATCCCCGCGCCTGGAGACCGCACCCTGTTGCTGGCCGAGGTGGGGCGCAGTCCGCAGAAGTGGGCAGACGGTAAATACCAGGAAAACCTGCGCTATCGACAGGGCGACATGTCGGGTGCGGCCAGCATCACCTTCAGGCTGGCCGATGCAGAGCTGAGCGGGCGGCCCGGCGAAAGCCTTTACCGCCAGGCCGCTACGCGCGGCGGGCGCGAGGTCGACACCATTTTGGCCGGTAAGGCCAGTTTCAAGTCCACGACAGCGAGCGTCGCCAGCGGCACCGGTCAAGCGGCCATGATCGCCATGCAGACCTCCAACAGCCTGGCAGCCCAGAACTATGGCGGTGCCAACAGCATGGCCTATGCGGGCCTGGCGCTGGGGGCGCTGAGCCTGTTCTCGGCCGCCGCCTCAGCCGCTGCCAAGCCTCAGGCCGACATCCGCTATTGGGACAACCTTCCTGAAACCCTGGCGTTTGCTACCAGCCCGCCCATCGGCACCTTCGGCCAGATCGAATTCGTGTCCGCCACCGGCGGCCAGGTCTCGACCACCCTGCTGGAGCCACGGCCTGATCCGCGCGGCGCCTGCAGCATCGCCTGGAGCCGGGAGTCCGGCACCTACGCCGTGCCGGACACGGCCCCCAACTCGGAGCTGAAGAAAAAATCGTGACCCAGAGCCACGCCTTCGCTGCCACCCTCGCCGCCCTTGCGGTCGGTGCCGTTCTGTCGCCTTGCCCCGCCTGGGCCCAGAAACCCGTGCGCCCGCAGGCCCAGCTCAAGTGCGACTTCTACAAAGCCAACCGGCCGGTCGGCGTTGCAGCAGTGATCGCCCCCGTCACCCGCGGTGCCTTCACGCCCATTCCACTGGAAAGCATCCAGCTGATTGACAAGGGCCTGAGCCGCAAGATCGTGGCGCAGGGCGTCGAGGCCAGGCGCACCGAGACCGACACCATCGAGGTCGTCGCCCGGGTGGTGAACTGCGGCAAGGAGCCGCTGCAGCTCCAACTGCGCACCAGCTTCCTGTCCGCTGCCCAATCGCCCACCGAGCCGACGTCGAGCTGGCAGCGGATCTATGTCGCGCCCAAATCCACCGGGGTCTATACGGAGAAATCGATCTCCCGCGATGTCGCCCACTATCTGATCGAGGTGCGCCGTGGAGATTAGGGGCCTTCTGGTCGCGGCTGCGGCGCTCTGCCTGATCCCGGCGGGGGCGTCGGCGCAGGCCGTTCCGGCGCGCAAGGCCCCGATGCAGGACGAGCGCGTGCCCGTGGTCATGGATAGGGCCGGAAAGACCGCTACAGTGGTCGGTGGTGGTGCGATCATCGTTGATGCTCTAGCCACCCGTGCGCGGGACGGGGCCGCAGCCCTGGACGAGGCGCGTGACGTCGATCTGACGACCGGGAACGGCTCCATTATGGACCACCCGCTCGCCGACCCTCACGGCAAGACGATACAGGCGGGCGAAAACATCAGCGGCGTCGCCAAAGGCGTTGCAGGCGGCGCGGCTGCGATCCAGCTAGGCACGAGCGCCTACGCCGCTGCCGACAAGTGCGGGGCCACGAAGGTTGACGGCAGCGACTGCGCCCAGGCCGGCCTGTCGCTGGTCTCTAGTACCGCAGGCGCCATGGACGCCGTGGCGGCCACACCCGGCCTGGCGCGGCTCGCCGGGGGCGCACAGCTTGCGGCGGATGCGGTGGCGCTCCACAAGAACTGCGTTAGCGATCAGTCGAACGTCGGCCAGTGCGTGCTCAGCAGCTTCGACGCCACCATGACGGCCACCGGCATGGTGCCGGGCGGCCAAGCGATCTCGGCCGGCTATTCGGTCGCCAAGACCATCCTGCCCACCGCGATCGACGAGGGCTACGCTTCCGTTTTCGGGCAATCTCCGGGCGCGCACCTCTACGACCTGTTCAATGGTGACGCGGATGCAAAGGCGCTTGTGGATGCCGGTTCGCCGGCGGCGCTCGAAGCGGCGCGGGCCAAGCGGCACGCGGCTTACAGCAAGGCGCAGGAAAGCCTGACTGCCAAACAGGCTAACTACGACGCCCGGCAGGCCGAAATTCAACGACAACAGATCGCGGCGCAGCAAGAGGCTCAGGCTCAGGCGCAGTCCCAGGCGCAATCCCAAGCCATGATGCAGAACTTCGTCGGCAACCTTCAGGCCATCAGTCAGTCACGGGTGCCACGCACCGTCGTCGCTGCGGCTGCGCCCCAAATGTCTTCGTCAACCCTTGCGCCGCCGGCC
>JANORH010000140.1:0-4383 GCA_031415215.1 Alphaproteobacteria bacterium
GCGGCCAGGGCTGCAGCCGCAACAGCAGACAAAGAAAAACCCCGGCGGCTCACGCCACCGGGGTTCCAAGAAGATTATCGAAAGCTACTCTTTCGGAAGGTTGAACCGGATCGGAATACGAACCGTACCCCCGTCAACAGGCTGACCGTCCTTGGTTTGTGGCCGCATCTTGAACAGCTTGCTCAACTTGATCGCCGCGTCACCAAAGCCCATGTCGGCCGGGGACTCAGAGGTAATCGAGCAACTGGTCAGTGTGCCCCGCGCCGTAACGGTGCAACTCAAGGCCGCATTGCCACCGACTTCCATTCGGGTGGCGCGTTCCGGATAGTAGCGCGCCATTTCCTCACCCGTCGGCCGACGTGACCAGTCAGCATTCGTGATCACCGACGGACGCGGCGGCTCCGGCGGAGGCGCTGCCGGGGGCCGGGGCTCTTCGATCCGACGCTCAACCGGGGGAACCGGCAGAGGCGGGATCGAGGGCATGTCCGGCATCGCCACCGGTGGCCGCGGCTGCAGCTTGGGCGGCGGCGGCGGCGGGGTGTTCGGCGGCGGTGGCGGCGGCGGCGGCGGAGGCGGCGGCGGAACGGGCTTGATAAGGGCCACGTCCGTGATCTCGTCCGAGTACTCTTTGTACTTGGGGTCGAACCGCGACGTCCAGAGATAGACGCCGAGTGCGATATGAACCACCAGGGCCAGGATCAACGAAATGATCATTCCGGGCCGCGCCTTGGGCGACGGATCGTCAAACGGATTGCGCCGGGTCAGGGCCTCATTGTGTGCCGTGTCAGACATGGGTCACCACCTACTTATCTTCACCGACGAGAGCCACGCTGTAGAACTGGTTGTCCTGCAGTGCGTTCATCACGCCCATGAAGTCGCCGTAGAGCACGTCTTTGTCCGCACGGATGAAGATACGCTCCTTGGTTGCGTTACGCGTCGAGCCCAGTTGCTTGCGAAGGTCGTCGCCGAGGGTCGCCAGATCCGTCCGGAAGTCCTGAATGAACAGGCCACCGTTCGGCTGCAGCGAGATGTAGACCGGCTTCGGAGGATTAGTGCCGGGTGGCGCAACCGCGGGTGGAAGCGTGACCTTGACGGTTACGCTCGCCAACGGCGCGGCCACCATGAAGATGATCAGCAGGACCAGCATCACATCCACAAAGGGCGTGACATTGATTTCGGCCATCGACTCTTCTTGGTTGCGCCCGCCCCCTCCGCTCGAGAGTTTGGCGGCCATCTGGCTTACGCTCCCTTGTCGAGCTGCCGCGAGATCGCGTTCATCAGTTCAGCGACAAACCCTTCCGAGCGCGCGCCGAAGGTCGAAATCTTCGTCTGGAAGAAGTTGTAGAAGATAACCGACGGGATGGCTGCGAACAGGCCCAGACCAGTCGCCAGCAGAGCCTCGGCGATGCCGGGGGCCACGACAGCGAGGTTGGTCGTGTTGGTGTTCGCGATCCCGATGAACGAGTTCATGATCCCGTAGACGGTACCGAACAGGCCGATAAACGGGCCGTTGGAGCCGACGGAGGCCAGATACTGCATGCCACCCGACAGGCGGCGCGCGAGCGCGGCCTGAACCGCGCTGACTGCGTGAGATGCCCGATCAATCGTCGAGTCACGGTGCTCACCGCTGATCGAAAGACCAGCCTGTCGGCTGAGCTCGATTTCCTGGGCCGCCGCAGCAGCCATGTCGGCCAGAGGATTGCCGTCGAACTCTTCGGAAAGGGCGATCTTGCTCATGTCGCTGATCGACTTGGCACCGCGGAAGTTTTCCACAAAGCCGTCCGAAACCCGGTTCAGGGCGCGGAACTCGAGGATCTTGGTCACGAGGATCGTCCAGCTCAGGATCGAGGCAAGAGCCAGACCGATCATGATGACCTTAACGACCGGGTCGGAGTCCATGAACATCGTGCCGACGTTCAGCTTGCCGGCATTCTTCATGGTCGGCGGATCAGCAGGGGCCTCTGCGGCAGGCGCAGCAGGTGCAGCTTCTACGGGGGCCGCTACAGCAGCATCAGCCGCTGCGGGAGCCGCGGGGGCAGCGTTCTGGGCGAACGCCGGGGCGCTCATGCTCAGCGCCACAGCGCCAAGGAGAGCGGAAAATGTGAGCTTCAGTTTGTTGTCAAGCATCTGTCGCCAGTTCCTGGTTGATCTAGCACGATTGGCCGGAGGGTCGTCGCGCAAGAGCGTCTCTACCCGGGTTGAATTCTTGTCCCCTGCCCCGACCCGCTTGCGCGCATCAAAACCTGGGACCGCTGCTGCCACACCCGTCCTGAAACTTGAGTCCCGTGTGTGTGTCACGGGGTCAACAGTTTCCGGTGCGGGCGACCTTGAACTTCCGCGTGGACGTCCGAAGTCTTACCGCTTTGTTAGGAAGCAGCTTCGACCCTTTGGCAACCGAATACGGAAGCGTCAAGGGGCAGAAGTGTTGGAATTCCATGACATGCGCCCCACGCTACGACCGAATTGTGCACTGCACACGCCGCAGGCACTTGGCGCTCGGGGAATGATCGCCAGAGCCCGGCCGAACCTCGCCGCAATGCAGCATTTCTGGCGAACCCAGATTGGTGATTTGGGTATGCACGGCAAATCGGTACCGCGCCTGGCGCAGGGGCACAGCTTTCATGAGGGTGGGTGCGGGATTTTTGGTGAGAGCAGTGGTGCCTGGGGGCGGATTCGAACCACCGACACGCGGATTTTCAATCCGCTGCTCTACCAACTGAGCTACCCAGGCCTTTAGTCCCGTCTCGCGGGAGCCGCGTCTATAAGAGAGCCGCCGGATGAAGTCCAGCGACGGCAGAGTGCGAACAGCACCCTATCGTTCGTCCGGAATGTCCGGCTCGGAAATCTCGTCATCCTCAACGGCGACAGCATAGCGACCCGTCAACCACCGTTGCAAATCAACGTCGGCGCAGCGACGCGAACAGAACGGCTTGTAGGCGTCGAGGGTCGCCCTGTCACAGATCGGACAGCTCATGCCAATCTCACGTCAAACCGGTCTCTGGGCATGTTGGCGTCGAGGTTCACCGCGAACCGATGACCGAAACGCTCGGCCAGCTCTCGCAACAGGGCCTCTACCGTTACGCTAAGGGTCGGCGCGCAGGCCGCGACGAGCCGCGCGCCGGGCTGAGCCCGCGCTTCGTCTTCCAGCCGGCGGACCAGGCGCTGGGCAATGGCCCGGTCTGTCAAACCGCCGTCAGCCTGGCGAAGGCGCTCCAGCACCGGTCGCGTTCGACGTGGAATTGACAGCTCCATAGTCCCGAAGCGGCCAACCGGCCCGATCGCGACCCCCGGATTGTCCACGGAAAACGCGACGCGAGCCGCTGCCAGCAGGGCATTGCCGTCGTGACCGCGACCGACAAGATCAATCACCACCAGCCCGCCTAATCCCTTCAGACGAAGCAGGCGAGCTGCCTCGCCCAGTGCCGCGAGATTGGCCTGGCGCGACACACGTTTCACATCAGTGCCCTTCCGCTCGCCCAGGTCCACGTCAATGGCGGTGAGCGCCCGGGTCGGTTCGATGGCGAGCGTCCCGCCTCCTGGCAACGGATGTACGATCTGAAGGGCTTCTGCCTCCGCCTCATCGGCGATCGCTCTGGCCTCCGGACCCTCGACGACGCCAACATCGCGCGCGAAGTGCCGCAGGGTTTCAAGCAGGCTTGGCGGCGCGCTCAGGACCCGCGGCGCGCCATCGCCCGGCCCGACCAACCGTGCCACGGCCAGCTTCCCGTCTCGCGGCTCGGCGCGGATCTCGATTTCCACCGTCGCGCCGCGCACGGGTTTGGCGTCCGGCTTGAACGCCAGGATCGCTTGCTCGCCACCACCCAGATCCAGAAAGGCCGATGACATCGCCGGCTCAATTGCGGCGACACGCGCCATCAAACGCGCGCCCAACGCCAGCTTTTGATCGTCGTCTGCCCGATGGATCAACAGACGCTCCGGGCGACCATCCAGCGTGACGACGCCACGTGTCTCTCCCGCGCCCTGGTCAAGAAATATCTGCCGGACGCTCATGACGGCGACATTCCCAGTCCGGTGAGAAGGCTGGACGTCTCATACAGGGGCAGTCCGACCACGCCGGAGTACGATCCCTGCAGCGAGATCACCATCGCTGCCGCGCGGCCTTGCACGGCATATCCGCCCGCTTTGCCCACGCCCTCTCCGCTCGCGAGATAGGCATCGACCTCGGCCTGGCTGAGGCGTTTGAAATGCAACCGGCTTTCCACCAGCCGGCTGCCAACCCGCCCGTCCGGTGCCGCAACAGCAACCCCGGTCAGAACGCGGTGCGCCCTCCCGGACAACAGCTTGAGACAGTAAAGGACCTGGTCTGAATCCGCGGCCTTTGGCATGATCCTTCGTCCGACGGCGACCACGGTATCGGCTGCG
>JANORH010000141.1:0-19724 GCA_031415215.1 Alphaproteobacteria bacterium
GTTGTTGCACGGCATCGATCAGTGATGCGGCGGCCAGGAACACAGCGGCGGTCACGGGATGGCCAATCAGCAGGATACTGATCGCAGCGATCATATTGACCGCTATGTGCGCGCCGATCGGGAACACGAGGCTGGACAGCAGCAACTGATAGTTGGTCTGCTGGGCATCAGGCGAACTGTCGACCGGGGTGGTCGGGTGATCGTTCTGGGTGGGTGCCATCTCAACGCCGAGACTAGGTGAGAAAAGTAAACTCCAGAAAAACAACGGCATTCAGCCGGGGTCGCGCTGATTTTCCTAACCGGCGAGTGCGGCTGCGGCGGTCCTCTCCAGGTCGGCGGCGTCTTCGCACAGCCCATCTGCTGCACCCGGCGTCAGGCTCAGGATCTGGCTGGCATACAGCCTTGCCATCGCACCTTTGGCCTGCATCCAGGGGTCCGGGTCTCCAGCCGAGGCCAGGGCATGGCGTGCCAGAACCCATCCGCCCACCACATCGCCGGCCAGCTTCAGGAACGATGATGCGGACGCCAGCGCCGTGTTGTTGTCGGCGGCGACGATGGTGTCAGTGGCCCGCTCAAGGGCTGCGATCCCGGAGGCCAGACGTTGGCCCACCGATGTCAGCTCCGGGCTTTGCGCGAGCAGCTCCGCGGTCGGCATCATGTCCGCGCAAAGCGCCCGCATCGTCGCCCCGCCGTTCAGCCGCACCTTGCGCCCGATCAGGTCGATGGCCTGGATCGCGTTTGTGCCCTCATAGATCGGCGCGATGCGGGCGTCGCGGTAGTGCTGCGCTGCCCCGGTCTCTTCCATGAAACCCATGCCGCCATGGATCTGAATCCCCTGCGAGGCGACCTCGACGCCGATATCCGTGGACCAGGCCTTGGCGATGGGCGTGAGCAGTTCCTGCCGCGCCTTGGCCGACGTCCGTTCCTCCGGCGTTTCAGCAAGACGTGCGATATCCGCCAGCACGCCGGTGACCAGGCAGATCCCGCGCGCGGCCTCGATCTTCGCCTTCATCAGCATCAGGGTGCGGCGCACGTCCGGATGACCATAGATGGCACCGTCGGCCTCCCAGGCCGTCCGGCCCTGCTTGCGCTCGGTGGCATAGGTCAGCGCCTGCTGGAACGCCCGCTCCGCGATGGCTACACCTTGGACACCGACCTGCAGACGGGCCGCGTTCATCATCACGAACATATGCGGCAGGCCCTGGCCCAGCTCGCCGACCAGTTCCGCCTGTGCGCCCTCAAACAGCATCACGCAGGTCGGCGAGCCGTGGATGCCCAGCTTGTGTTCGATGGAGCCTGCGCGCAGATCGTTCAGGTTCCCAAGTGACCCGTCGTCCTTCACCGCCTTCTTGGTGGCAAGGAACAGGCTGATGCCCTTGACCCCGGGCGGCGCGTCCGGCGTGCGCGCCAGCACCAGGTGGCAGATGTTGTCTGCTGCATCGTGATCGCCCCAGGTGATGAAGATCTTGGTGCCGGTCAGCCGGTAGCCGCCGGCCCCGTCGGGGTCGGCCCGGGTGGTCAGCGCCGCCAGATCGGAGCCGGCCTGCGGCTCGGTCAGGTTCATGGTGCCGGTCCATTCGCCGGAGACCAGTTTTGGCAGGACCAACCGCTTCTGGCGTTCCGTTCCGTGCAGCGCGATGGCCTCGATGGCCCCTTGCGTCAGCATGGGGCAGAGGCCGAAGGCCATGTTGGCGGCGTGCACCATCTCGAACACCGCCAGTTCCAGCGCCTTGGACAGTCCCTGGCCGCCGTGCGCCGGATCGGCGGACAGTGAGTTCCAGCCCTGCTCGACAAACAGCCGGTATGCATCGGCGAAACCCGGTGCGGCGGTGACCCGCCCGTTCTCGTACCGCGCGCCCTCGGTGTCGCCCTTGCGGTTCAGCGGCGCCAGTTCGTGGTCGGCAAAGGCGGCGGCGGCCTCCAGCACGGCCTCGACGGTCGCCTCGTCAAGATCCGGATAGGCGCGCGCCAGCAATTCGCTGTGACCTAGGGTCTTCAGGGCAAACGCAAGGTCGCGGGCGGGGGCTCGAAAGGTCATGGGCGTCTCACGGGGTTTCGCGCGTTCCCTAGCGCGACTGCGCGGCGTTCGGAAGCTGACGCCGAATTTCTTGCCATCCGACCGCCGTGCTTTTGCGTATCATCGGGTGTCGATTCAGGAGAAGGCCCCGGATGCTGCGCCGCGCTTTTGTGTTCATGGCGCTTGGCCTGACGCTTTTTCCGCAGGCGACGTTTGCGGAACCGCCCACGCGCGACCCGGCCAGGGTCCCGGCGGGTGCCTATGTTCTGGACACGCGCCAATCCAGTCTGGCAATCCGCATCCCGCTGATGGGCGGGCTCTCGCGCTACACCATGCGGTTCAACAAGCTGACCGGAAGCTTCGACTACGATCCGGCCAGCTGGCAGTCGACCCAGGTCGAGATCACCGTCGACCCCCGGGCGGTCGAGGCGGAGAACACGATGTTCAACCGCGCTATCGTCGGCTATTTCGAGCCGGACAAATATCCCGTGATACGGTTCCGTTCGACCGCGCTGGTCGCCGATCCCAGCGGACGGGGCAAGCTCTCCGGCGATCTGACGTTTCACGGTGTGACGCGGCCGATCAGCCTTGATGTACAGTTCAACGGCTTTGGGTCAGATCCTCAGGGCGCTGGTGCCCGCATGCAATTTTCGGGCGCGGGGACGATCAGAAGGACGGAATTTGGCTTCATCGCCGGGCGTCTGTTTGCCGATGACAGGATAGGACTGGTCTTCGACGTCGAGTTTGCCAGGAAGTAGGCCAATGACCGATCCCGTGAAATCCATTTCCAACGCGCGATACTCCAGCGTCGCCGTGCTGCTGCACTGGACGATCGCGGCCCTGATCGTGCTGCAGGTGGTGTTGGCCGGGCGGATGGAGGGACGAACACCCGAGGCGTTCGCCATCGTCCAGCTGCACAAGTCCATCGGGATTTCCATCCTGCTGCTGAGCGTGTTGCGACTGACCTGGCGTTGGCTGAACCCGCCCCCGCCCGAACCAGCCTCGCTGTCAGTCTGGGAGCGCAGACTGTCTCACCTCGTGCATTGGGGCCTGTACGGCGTGATGATCGCCATGCCGATCACCGGATGGCTGGCGGTCTCGGCCAGCCGCCTGGCGTTTCCGACCCTGCTGTTCGGCGTCGTGCCCTGGCCGCACATTCCGGGTCTTGCCGAACTGGCACCGTCGGCGAAGGCGATATGGCATGAGGTCGGTGAGGTCAGCCACGAGCTGATCATCAAGGGAGCCTATGCGCTGGTCGGCCTGCATGTGGCGGGCGCGCTCAAGCATCAGTTTTCGCGCCGCGACGAGCCAGTGCTGCCCCGCATGGCGGCGTGGCTTCGGTTCGAACGGCGGTGGGATCCCCGGCTGCTGGCCATTCCCGTGGCCCTCGGTGCGGTCATGGCATTTGGCCGGCTGTACGATCCGCCGCGACCCCATGCCGCTGCGCCGGTGCCGGTGGTCGTTGATCTCCCGGATTCCATGCCGGTTCCGACCACAACCGGGACCCTGCCGCCCGTTGCGCCATCGGCGGTGACTGAGCCGGTGGTCTGGTCGGTCGGACGAGGATCAAGTCTTACCTTCGCCACATCCTGGGGCGGCGAGGCGATCCAGGGCCGGTTCGACCGCTGGACCGCCGACATCCTCTTCAGCCCCGACGCGCTCGACCGCTCAAAGGTCTCGGTGTCCATCAATATGAGTTCCGCCACCTCCGGCGATGAGCAACGTGACGCCAGCCTGCCGGGGTCCGACTGGTTCGACGCCGCCGTCCATCCAAAGGCGACCTTCGTGGCCACGCGGTTTGACAAGACCGGAGAGGGCCGCTTCGTGGCGCGGGGCAAGCTGACCCTTCGCGGCGTCAGCCGGCCGCTGGACCTGCCGTTCCGCCTGAAGATCGACGGCGACAGAGCCGAGGTCAGCGGTGTAACCAGCCTCGACCGGACTACGTTCGGTGTTGGGCAGGGCGAGTGGACGAGCACCGATCAAATACCGGCCCGGGTGACGGTGCGAATCGCGCTGAAGGCACAGCGGAAATAGCCGCGGTCGCCGCCGTGCTTGCCACCGGCGGCCTGGTGCTGATGCCGACCGAGACCGTCTACGGCCTGGCCGCCGACGCCGCCAACCCGCGCGCGGTGGCCGCGATCTATGAAGCCAAAGGCCGCCCCAGCTTCAATCCGCTGATCGCCCACGTCAGCGATGTGGCCATGGCGCGGCGGATCGCGGTCTTCGACGACCGCGCCGAGCGGCTGGCGGCGGCGTTCTGGCCCGGGCCGCTGACGCTCGTGCTGCCGGTCGCTGCCGGTGGCGCAGTGTGCGATCTGGCCCGCGCGGGTCTGGATACGGTCGCGGTCCGCGTGCCCAGCCATCCGATGGCCAGGGCGCTGATCGCCGCATTCGGCGGACCTGTTGTCGCGCCTTCCGCAAATCGTTCAGGCCACCCAAGCCCTACGACCTTTGCCGATGCGATGGAGGAAACCGGCGTGGCCGCACGTGCTGCGCTGGACGGCGGCCCCTGCGCCGTCGGACTTGAGTCAACGGTGGTCGCTCTACTGGATGACACCCGTTTGCTCCGCCCCGGCGCGGTGACCCGCAGCGAGATCGAGGCGATCATCGGGCCTTTGCTTGAGGCCGACGGCGACGCCAGGCGCTCCCCGGGCCGGCTGACCCGTCACTACGCCCCCCACGCGCCTGTCCGGTTGGATGTGGTGGTGCCGGCACCGGGTGAGGCCTGGCTCTCCTTCGGCAGTGCAGGTTCCGGTCCCTGGAACCTCAGCCCCTCAGGAGACCTGCGCGAAGCCGCAGCCAACCTGTTTGCTTACCTGCGCGGTGCCGACCGTACCAATCCCATCGCCATCGCCGTGGCCCCGATCCCGCCCGAGGGTCTGGGTGAAGCCATCAACGACCGCCTGCGCCGCGCGGCGGGGTTTGTGGGTTAGATCGCCGAGCGAATGTCGGTCTTGGCGAAGTCATCGCCCTTGTAGAGCAGGGGCAGGTCGAGCTGCTTGGCAAGTGCGTAGGCGAAGCAATCCGCGAGGTTCAGGCGGGCCGGGTGGAATCCCTTCCCGTAGCGCAGGTAGGCATCCAGCGCAGAAACCGCCAGTTCGGCGTCTTCACTAACGCGCACGTTCACACTGGCAAGCCAGCGTTCGAGGCGTGGCTGATCCGGAATGATCTTGCGCCTCGCCAGGATGAGTCCTGTTTCGACGTAGTTGATCGGAGAAAGCCACGCTCTGTCGGATTCCTGAAGCACGGCCAGGAACGCCACCTCTTCCGGTTCTGCCTGGGCGATGGCGACCAGCGCCGAGGCGTCTACGACGATCAATCGTTGTCCTCGGCGAAGCCCGGAATCTCGTTGATTTCGTCCCACTCGGCCTTTGTGACAGGCGAGAGGGGTCCTGTAATTCCGGCCTCGGCGCGCAGCTGTTCAGTGGCGGCGATCATCTGTGCAAGCGACAGTTTCGTCCGCTTTTGCAATGTTTCCGCCAAAGCCCTGTCCAACGCACCATCGATGGCCGCCGTTATGCTCAGCCCGCGCAGGCTCGCCAGTTCGCGGGCTTTGCGTTCGGTCTCCGGGTTCTTGATCAGGATCGCCATGGAGGACTCCGGTATATATCAGAGTATATACTGGCAAAATTGGCGACGGAAGGCTATTCACGACGCCATGACCGCGCCCGTTCCCGCCGACGTGATTTCGCGCCTGAAGGCCGTGCTGGGTCCGGGCGGCTGGAGCGAGGATCCGGATCGTCTCGCGCCCAAGCTGGTGGAATGGCGGGATCGCTGGGTCGGGACATCGCCGTTTCTGGCGCTGCCAAAGTCGACGGCCGATGTGGCGGCGGTTGTTGGCATCTGTTTCGAGGCCGGTCAGGCGATCACCACCCAGGGCGGCAATACCGGTCTGGTGGGCGGTCAGATCCCCCAGGGCGAAATCCTGCTGTCCACCGAGCGGCTCCGCGCGATCCGCGAGGTGGAAGCCTACGACGACGTGCTGGTCGCCGAGGCCGGCGTCACCCTGTCCGAGGTCCACGCCGCCGCCGCCGCCGTCCGTCGCCGGTTTCCGCTGGGCCTGGCCTCCGAGGGCTCGGCCACCGTCGGCGGCGTCGTCTCCACCAACGCCGGCGGCACCCAGGTGCTGCGCTACGGCATGACCCGAAGTCTGGTGCTTGGCCTGGAGGCGGTGCTTCCGAACGGCGAAATCTGGAACGGGCTCAAACGCCTGCGCAAGGACAACACCGGCTACGATCTGAAGCAGTTCCTGATCGGTGCCGAGGGCACGCTGGGCGTGGTGACCGCCGCAGCGCTGAAGCTTTTCCCGGTCATGGCTTCACGGGCCGTCGCGATGATCGGCGTCGGCACGCCCGAGGCAGCGCTGGAACTCCTCACCCGCGCCAAGGATGAAACCGGCGGAGCCGTCGAGGCCTTCGAACTGATGGGTCGCCTCGGCGTCGACTTCGCGTTGCGTAACATCACAGGCACGCGCGACCCTCTTTCAGAACCACATACCTGGTACATTCTGGCCGAGTTTTCGTCCGGCGAACCCGGCTCGGCCGAAACGGCGATGGCACGCTTCCTCGAAGCAGGACTGGAGGCCGGTCTGGTCCGCGACGCGGTGGTCGCCCAGACCGATACTCAGGCCAAAGCGCTATGGGCCATCCGCGAAAATCAGTCGCCAGCCCAGAAACCCGAAGGTGCCACCTGGAAGCATGACGTCGCCGTGCCCGTCAGTTTGGTCCCCGCATTCCTGGCTGAGGCGACATCATCGATGCAGGCCTTCGCCCCCGGCGTCCGTATCGCCGCCTTTGGTCACGTGGGCGACGGCAATATCCACTACGACGTCCTGCGCCCGGACGGTGGGTCGGACGCCGAACACGCCGCACGCCGCGATGCCGGCTCCCGGATTGTCCACGACATCGTGGCCCGGATGGGCGGCTCGATCAGCGCCGAGCATGGTCTTGGCTCGATGAAAACCGCAGAGGGCGCGCGTTACAAAAGCGCCGTCGAACTGGCTGCCCAACGGGCCATCCGGCACGCCCTTGACCCCAAACGTATCCTCAATCCACGGGTACTTTTCTAGCAGGCTTGGCGCGCCTCTCACGTCGCCTTAAGACGCCTGCATGCTGATCGTCCTCTCCCCGGCCAAGTCGCTCGATTTCACGGCGGCACCAGAGTCCGTCGCGATCACCGCGCCGCAGATGACCGATCAGGTCGCAGAGTTGGCCAAAACCACCCGAAAGCTCCGCGTGGCCGACCTGAAGCGGATGATGTCGCTCTCCGACAGCCTGGCCAAGCTGAACCGCGAGCGCTTCCAGGCCTTCGACCCGGCCTCGGACGAAGGCGTGCAGGCCGCGTTCGCCTTCAACGGTGATGTCTACTCCGGACTGAAGGCGCGGGAGCTGGATCGCAAGGGGCTGGCCTGGGCGCAGGACCACATCCGCATTCTGTCCGGTCTCTATGGCGTGCTGCGTCCCCTCGACGCCATCCAGCCCTATCGCCTGGAGATGGGCGTGCGGATCAAGACCCGGCGCGGCCAGAGCCTGTACGACTTCTGGGGCCCACGGGTATCCGAGGCGCTGAACGCCGCCGCATGCGGGCAGAAGGACAAGACCCTCGTCAACTGCGCCAGCGGCGAATACTTCGGCGCCGTTGATCGCAAGGCGCTGAGCCTGCCTGTGCTGTCCTGCCGCTTTCTGGAGGAAAAGGACGGTGAGGCCCGCATCGTCTCGTTCTACGCCAAGAAGGCGCGGGGTCTGCTGGCCCGCTACGCCATCGACCACCGCATCGAGTGCGCCGCCGATCTACGGGCGTTCGATGTCGCAGACTATCGGTTCGTCCCCGCGCTATCGACGGACGCGGAATTCACCTTCTCCAGGCCGCAGCCTGAGCTTTTGTCGCAAATCCGCGCGGTCGCTCGTAAAGCCGCCTGACGCCGACCCGCTCAGGCAGAGTTGGCCAGGTAGGCGACCGGATCCTTCAGAAAGTCATGGGCGTCAGCCAGACAGCCCTGCCATGCCTGAAGGTGGGTTTCCGCGTCGGCTCTGGACAGCGATTTGAACAGGATCGCCGAATAGAGGACATGCTGCATGCCGGCCCGGTCCTGATAGACGCGGCACATGACCGAGGTCTGATTAAAGGCGTTGATCTGGGGCCCGCTTACCGCCGCGCGGTCCAGTGCCGCATCCAGCAGTACAGCGCGGCAACCTCGCCCTTGCGGTGTACAGCCGGCGAACTGCATCGAGAAGGCTGCTGCCGTCGACGTGACCGATACGAACACGGTGTCGCCTTCCCTCGACCGGGTCTGGACCTTGGCCCCGGCGCTGCCGATCAGGTCCATCAGGCCCTGCGGATTCTGGGCGTCGAAAACCGCGACGGGCGCGGCAGCGCGTGCTGGCGCAGGCTTTGCGGGGACCGCTGGCTTTACCGGCGCTGCCGCCAGGCACATTAAGGCCAGCGGGACCATCAAGGAGACGTTTCGGATCATCTGACCTCGCTATCAGACGCGCGTTCGTGGCGCGAGTATGGCGTCACCCGGCCACCTCCGGTTTCTGTGGCGCCGGTCCCGCACTCTCGATAGACTTGGGCTTCAAGTCGGGAGAACTGACATGGAAATGCTCGTCGTTGGCGCGTTCCTGTTTCTGGCGTTGGTTGTGGCCCTGGGCGCTATCAAGATTGTTCCCCAGGGCCGGGAATTTACGGTCGAGACCTTTGGTCGCTACACCCGAACGCTGAAGCCCGGGATCAGCTTCCTGACCCCGTTCGTTGAGGGTGTCGGTCGCAAGATCAACATGATGGAACAGGTGCTGGACGTGCCGCGCCAGGATGTGATCACCAAGGACAACGTCTCGGTCCAGGTGGACGCTATCGTGTTTATCCAGGTGATGGACGCCGCCGCCGCCGCCTATCGGGTGACCAATCTGGACTTCGCTATCACCCAGCTCACCATGACCAACCTGCGCACCGTGGTCGGCAACATGGAGCTGGACGAGGTGCTGTCGCAACGCGACCAGATCAACACCCGCCTGCTGGATGTCATCGACCAGGCCACCAGCCCGTGGGGGGTCAAGGTGGCGCGCATCGAGATCAAGGACCTCCAACCGCCGCCGGACATCACCAACGCCATGGCCCGACAGATGAAGGCCGAGCGCGAGCGGCGCGCTGTGATCACGGAAGCCGACGGCGAGAAGCAGGCCGCCATTACCGTGGCCGAAGGTCAGAAACAGGCGGCGATCCTTCAGGCAGAAGGTCGCCGAGAGGCCGCCTTCCGCGACGCCGAGGCCCGCGAGCGCTCCGCCGCCGCCGAGGCCAAGGCGACTGAACTGGTATCCAACGCCATCGCTGCCGGTGACGTCAACGCCATCAACTATTTCGTCGCGCAGAAGTACGTGGAGGCGTTCGGCAAGCTGGCCGAGAGCCCCAACCAGAAATTGGTGATCGTCCCCGCCGAGATGAGCGCTCTGGTTGGCACTGTCGGTGGCATTGGCGAACTGGTGAAGGCGATCAGTGTGGATACGCCCACGCGACCTTCGTCGCCGCCACGCGCACGGGGTGGCGCGTCAGTTCCCTCAACGGCGGCCTGACGCCATGGATACGATCTCAACTTTCTACCTCGCCCATCCTCTCTGGATCTGGGGTGGGTTGGCGGCTGCGCTGCTGGCTGTTGAGGTGTTGACGGGGTCTGGATGGCTGCTGTGGGTCGCCGCGTCGGCGGGCGGGACGGCCTTGGTCGTTACACTGGCAAAGACCGATTTTACGACGACCGTTCTGATCTTCGCCGCGCTGACGCTGATTTCGACACTGGCGGTGCGGCGCTATCTGCCGCGTCCTGACGCCGGCCTTGGTCAGGATATCAATGATTATGCCGGTCGCCTTGTCGGACATCAGGGCTCTACCGTCAGCGCCTTCGTGCTCGGGGCCGGTCGGGTGTCCATCGATGGCAAGGAATGGGCGGCGCTGCTGGACGACGGAGGCATCCTTGATGTCGGGTCTCCGGTCGAGGTCATCGGGGTCGACGGCTCGCAACTGAGGGTCCGGCGCTGTTGACGGCTCGAGCGCAAAAGGCCGATGCAGCACTGGCTTCGTGTCAGGTAACGTTCATGCATCGTCGCATAACAAACGACATACTTTGCCCACACGTGTGGGTATCTTGACCCGCGCGGCGGCACAGCGCTTATGGGCCGCAAATCAACGCCCCCAACACGACTGAGGAGAAGACAACGGTGAAGACGCCTAGAGCATTCGGGATGGCGCTGGCCCTTGTGGCCATGCTGATGGTTCCGACAGCGGCCGTTTCCCAGGTTCGCAAACCGGTAGCCGCCACTGCCGTTCCTGCTGCCGTCCCTGCCGCCGCGATCAAGGCTGGCATGGCCAAGGCCCCCGCGATCGCTCAGGCAATCGGCCTGCCTTGCCAGGTATCGGACGCTCGTCTGGTCGGCGAAGACAAGAAAGCTAAAGTTTCCTACTACGAGGTCGCCTGTGGACCCGGTGCCGTCGGCTACATCCTGCAAGCCCCCGTCGAGGGTACGACCACTGTCTTCAGTTGCATCGAAGCCAACACGCCGCCGGCACCCGGCCAACCGCCATCGGCCCCGTGTCTGCTCTCCGGCAATGCCGACCCGAAAGTCCTGCTTCAGCCGATGATGAAAACGGCTGGCGTTGATTGCCTTCCGGAACAGGCTCGCGGCATCGGCCAGACCAAGGCCAACACCTATATCGAAGTCGCCTGTCAGGGCGGTGCCGGGTTCATCCTTGTCGCCAGTGCGCCGTTCGACACCGCCAAGCCCGCACAGGCGCAGAATTGCCTCATGTACGATGGCTCTGAGTCAAACCTGAAGTGCGTAATCAACGACAAGGCAGCGCGCATGCTGATCGTCGATAAATACGTCACCTCGGCCAACAACGGCTGCACGATCAAGGATCGCCGCTTCGTCGGCACAGCCAGGGACAACTCTACCTACTACGAGGCCGCCTGCGAGAACGGCAAAGGCTACATCTACAAGGCGTCAGCCTCCGGCGCGCTGGCCGAGACCATCGAGTGCGCCAAGGCCACACAGATCCTCGGTGGATGTGAACTGACCGACGCGCGTGAGGCCCTGACGGAACAGGCCGCGCTCTACACCAAGCTCGCCAAGTCCGCCGGTGCGTCCTGCGAAGTCACGCGTTACGCGCTCTTCCCGCCCAAGGCCGGCGAAGAAGACGTCGAGATGCTGTGCAAGGATGGCAACAGCATGATTGGCATCTTCCGGGCTCCCGGAAAGTCCAGCCTGGTCGTCGACTGCGCGCGCGCGCCGATCACAGGCTTCAAGTGCTCACTGACCAAGGCGGTCGATCTCGCCGTCTATACGGCCGATCTGAAGAAGCACAACGTCAACTCCTGCGTGGTTTCGGAAACGCGGTTGGTCGGCAAGAACGACCAGGGCAACACCTATGTCGAGGTCGCCTGCGCCGACAAGCTGAAGGGCTATGTGATCGAGTATCAGGCCACGACCGCAGTGACGGCTGTCAAGGCCACCGGCTGCGCCTTCTTTGGCAATTGCAAGCTACCGACCAACACCTGATTTCGGCGAAAGCCGGATGAGAAGGGGCCTGCAACGGCGACGTTGCAGGCCTTTTTTGTTAAATTGCGGCCTCGATGAACATCGGCCCGCGCTGGCCCATGGCCCCCTCGAACGCCCGGTCAAATGCGTCAGCGGTCGTGCAGCGCACGGCGGGCAAACCCATGCCCCTGGCAAGGGACACCCAGTCGACCTTCGGATCGCCCAGATCGAGCAGTTGGCGCGCGGATGGCCCGGCTTGTCCTGCGCCGGTGCGGGTCATCTCGATGTTGAGGATCCGGTAGCTGTGGTTGGCAAAGACCACCACGGTGATGTCGAGGTTCTCGCGCGCCATCGTCCAGAGGGCCTGGACTGTGTACATGGCCGCACCGTCGCCGTTCAGCGACAGCACCTTGCGATCCGGTGCGGCTACCGCGGCACCGATGGCCAGCGGCAAGCCGATGCCGATGGCACCGCCGGTCAGCGCCAGATGATCATGCGGCCGCGCCGTCAGCGTCGCCGCCGCGACGCCGGCACCGGACGTCACCGCGTCGTCACAGATGATGGCCCCCTCCGGCATATGGCGCGCGATCGAGGTGCCCACCAGATGGGCGTTCAAGGTGCCGGATGGTGCCGCGTCAGGCAACTTCAGTGGCTGGGTCGGTCCTTGCTTCGGTGCGCCCAGGGCATCGGCCAGCGCGGCAAGGCCAGCGACGGAGTCTTCGGCGCGCTCGACCAGCGTCAGGGTCGCACAGCCCTCCGGGACCAACACACTGGGACGAGCCGGATAGGCAAAGAACGCCACCGGCATCGTCGTGCCGGTGAACACCATCAGGTCGACACCCTCAAGCTCGGCCATCGCCATCTCGCCGAAGTACTGCATCTTCTTCGGTGCGAAACTTCCGGCGCCGCGTGGCTGCCGGGCGACGAAGGTGTCGGTGTAGACGGTGACCCCCACCGCACTCAGGCGTCCCGCCTCATGGATCGACCCCGCGCTGCAGGCTTGTCCGCCCAGCAGGATCACGGGATTTTTTGCGGCCTTGATGGCGCGTGCGGCGGCCTCGACCGCCTCTCCAGAGGGCGCGGCGCGCACGGGAATCTGCGCGATCACCGGCTCGCCATGCGCCGGAAGCCAAGCGGAGTCGGCTGGCAGGATCAGGCTGACCGGACCGCCCGGCGGGCCATAGCTGGCCGCCACCGCCTCAGCGGCCAGGCTGGCCACGGTGTCGGGACTGTCCGCTGACTTCGCCCAGATCGAGTTGGGCTTTACCAAGGTGGCGATGTCGGAATTCAGCGGCGCGTCGTACTGGCGGTGATAGGTGGCGTGGTCGCCGATGACATTGACGATGGGTGTGTAGGCTCTGCGCGCGTTGTGCAGATTGGCCACCCCGTTGCCGTAGCCGGGGCCCAGGTGCAGCAGCGTACAGGCCGGCTTGCCCGCGATCCGGCCATAGCCGTCAGCTGCCCCGGTCGCCACGCCCTCGAACTGGCACAGCACCGGGCGCATGGCCGGAACCCCGTCGAGGGCGGCGACGAACTGCATCTCGCTCGTGCCGGGGTTGGCGAAACAGGCGGTGACCTCATTGGCCACAAGGGTCGCGATCAGGGCGTCGGCACCGTTCATCTAGAACACCATCACATCTTGAGAGGCAGGATCGGCGAACAGCCGCTCGACGTCGGCGGCCCGGTGGGTTCGAGCGAGGCTCTGGGCAATATAGCCCTTGTCAGTGATTTCGCCCGCATGGACATCGGGCGGGTCGGCCAGGACCATGGCCCGGGCAACCTTGCCGCCGGAGCCCTTGGCGCGGGCATTGAACGCGGCAAGACCGGCCCGCACGGCGGTCTCTATCCCGGTGCGCGACAGCGTCGGATTGGGGTAGAACAGCAGGCCCACACTGTCACGGTTCTCACCGCAGACGACAGCGTCTGTCACCGCGCTGCCGACCGCGTTCAGCGCGCTGATGCGCAGGTCGCCCACCATCACGAAGGTGCCGGAGACCAGCTTGAAGTTCTCCGAGATGCGGCCATCAAACACCAGTCCGGCATAGATATCGTCCGGGTCAGCCAGACGCGCGGCGTCGCCCAGGCGGTAGAAGCCTTCATCGTCAAACGCAGCCGCCGACAGCTCCGGCTGATTCAGATAGCCGATCGTGACTTGCGGCCCCTTGACCCGGAATTCCAGCTTTCCGGCTTCCGGCAACAGCCGAACCGATGTGCCGGGCAGGGGCAGGCCCATAAGTCCCATGCGCGCGTTTGGCCAATGCACATTGGCGGCGGTGGGGCCGGTCTCGGTGGCACCATAGCCGGAGCCGAAGCTGATCCGCTCGCCGACCGTTCGCACGGCCACGGCCTGGATGCGATCAGCATAAGCCTGACCCAGCGCCGCGCCGCCATATTGCAGCAGGCGCACGCGGGAGAAGAAATTCCGGGCCAGCGCATCGTCGGCTTCCAGCGCCTCGGCGAACAGCATCCAGGCCGCCGGCACCATGTTCTGATAGGTGGGCGCGATGTCCTTGAGGTTGCGGATGGTCTCGCCGAACCGCCCGGCGATGGGCTGGCCGGCGTCGATATAGACCGTGCCGCCGCGCCGCGCTGCCATGTGCAGGATCGCATTGCCGCCCAGGCTGTGGCTCCAGGGGGCGGCGTGGACCATCACCGGCGGGTCCGGATCCACGAAGCAGGCATCGATCTGGGCGGCGTTGATGCTCATGCTGCGATGGGTATTGATCACCGCCTTGGGCAGGCCGGTTGAGCCGGAGGTCAGCAGATACTTGGCGTGCTGTTCGGGCCGGGCGGTCGGTTCAGCGAAGCCTGCAGCGGTCAGGCGCCCCAGCGGCACATCGCCGCGGCGCGGGTGGGCACCGGCGATCACCCGAAGGCCGGCCAAAACATCGGCAGACAGGCCCTGCGCAAACAGGGCGGCATCCTCCACATAAACCGCCGCTGGGCGCAGCACCTGGCAGGCATGGGCCAGGCGAGCCAGGTTCGCACCCGCCAGGCCGTACTGCGGCGAGACCGGTGCCACAGGCATGCCCTGGCTCATCGCGGCATAGGCGATCAACGCGTGGTCGACATTGTTGCGCGCCAGAATCAGCAGGGGTTTGTCGCCTGTGACGCCAAGGTCGCGCAGCCCGGCAGCAAGAGCGCGTACGCGATCCCAGGCTTCGGAGAAACTGAGCGTACGCCACCCCTCGCCGGACCGCTCGGCCAGCCAGGTCCGCTCCGGCACCACGGCGGCCCAGTGCGCCAGCGACTGCGTCGTCGTCTGATGTTCTTGCGAAAACGGCGTCGGATTGAACAGGACAAACTCGCCGCCCGCCCGAGCCTGAATCTCCAGGCGTCGTGGCGCATACAGCGGATCGCGGAACGGTGCGGTGGCGGGGGGAAGCTCGGCGTCCATCCGGCGAGGGTTACGGGCGCTGGCGCGGAAAGGGAAGAGGTCTCCGCGCAACAGGTTTGCTAGAAGTTCCTTGAGGGGGTCGAGCCCGACATGATCAACAGCGCGTCGTACCCGTTCACCGCCCGCATCAGCGCCGGATAGGTCGTATGCATGCGCCCGCTCCGGGTCAGCGGCCGCAGGTGCCGCAAGTCGAAGAGCGTGAATGCGTCCGGGTAGGCCTGGGCGCTGAGCAGCTCAAGGCCTCCCGCATAGTTGTCCTTGGCCGAGCCCTCACGGTACGTCCATGTGGCAGGGTCGAGGACAGCGACGTTGGACTCGGCACCCGGCAACACCATCAGGCTGAAGGTCTTGGCGTCGGCCAGCGCAGCCACTTCCGGCAACAGGCTGCCGAGGTCAAATGTGCCCACATCGTTGACTCCGCGGACCAGATGATTGGCGCCCAACTTGAACATCGCCTTTGGTGAGCGGCCCGCTGCCTGTTCGATCCGCCAGTGGCGCACGAAGTTGGCGCGGATAAACCGCGCGCGGTGCTGGTTCGAGTCCCAGCCCCGGCCATCGATCCAGAGACGATTGATCTCCAGCGTTTCTTCCAGAACGTCGAGCGCCCAGAGTGACGTAGCGTCGGGGCGTGGCCAGGCCGCGCGCACCGCGCGAACCAGTTGGGGGTCGCCAGCGAAGCTGAAGGCGAACTGGAGATTGCGGGTTTCAGCATACTTTGCCCAGGCCGCCGTGGCGGCGGATCGCAAGGTGGCGACGGCGGCCGCAGCGGCCCTTGGCTTCGGCGCAGCTTCCAGCGCGGCGATCAGCCAGCGGTCGGCGCCGACCTCGTAGTCCAGACCCCACAACACGGGCGCTGAGCCGGGCACGGCGGCGCGGGCCTTGGCCAGCATCGCGGACTCCTCGGCCATCCCGAAGAAGGCCACGGCCGCGCCAGGGCTCCCATAGAAGTGCTTCAAGGCGTCGGGACCTTGCCTCGCGGCGTTGTCCATCGCCCATGCCAGCGGAGGTGAGATCTCGATGCCGAGATGCCGGTAACCGGCGGGGGCGAGGGCCTGGAACAGTGTCGCCGCCAGCTTCGCGTTTTCCGCGATGCCGTGTTCTTCGCCAAGCAGGAAGAACTGCGCGGCCCGACCTTCGTCTACCAACAGGTCAAGAGCCGGCCCGGAGAATCGGTCGCCGTCGTAGGCGAGCTTCATCCGCGTTTCGGCGGCTCTGGCGCTCAAGGCGGCACCGACAGGTCCGGTCGCAGACGAGGTCCCCTGCGCCAATGCGGCGGCCGGCGTCAATGTCGCGGCGGCGGCGCTCAGGAGGGTCCTGCGATCAACGTTCATGAAGCCACGCACTCCCCAGGGTTTCACGTCTTCCAGCCACTACTCTATAGAGGCGCGACGCGCCCATCTGGATGCAGCCAGCGTGAGAATTTGTCGTCAAAGGGAAGCTCACGGACTGTATTCAGATCCAAACGACCGCTAGGGTTTCGGACTTGCAGGCGGGTTGGACCCGCAGGGAGAAGACCTCATGGCCAGACCTGTGAAGTTCGCGCATGTCGTCTATCAGACGCGCCGCTACGACGAGATGATCGCGTGGTACGAGGACGTGTTCGAGGCCCGCGTCGTGCACCAGGATCCGGCGCTGGCCTTCCTGACCTACGACGACGAACACCACCGGTTTGCTTTCGCCAACCTCAATGTCCTGAAACCAGACGGCGGCGACGCGCGCGGCGAGGTCGGTGTCAACCACGTCGCCTATACCTATGCCAATGTAGGCGACCTGCTGGACACCTATCGGCGGCTGAAGGCCAAGAGCATCGCGCCCTACTGGCCGATCCATCACGGCCTGACGCTGTCGCTCTACTATAGCGACCCCGACGGCAACCGGATGGAATTTCAGGTCGATACCTGCACGGCGACCGAGGCCGAGGCGTTCATGCGAACGGAGGCGTTCGCGCAGAATCCGGTGGGCGTGACCTTCGACCCGGAGACCCTGCTTGCGCGTTACGAGCGTGGTGAGGATCCGCTTGAGTTGCTCAAACCTCCGGAGGGTCCGCCGTCGCCAATCCCGCAGGCCCACGGGATAACCTGAGGCCAGCGCCTCAGCTTGCGATGTGCTCGCGCCGCCGGGCTTCGAGATAGCGGCGTTCCGCAGGTGCGGGGTTCAAGGCCAGGCTGGCGGCATAGGCTGTAGCGGCCTGCTCGCGCCGACCGGCCTTTGCGCTGAGCGCGGCCAGCGCGGCCTGATAGGGTAGCCAACCCCCCATCCCCTCGATTTTCCGCAGCTCTGCGAGGCCAGCTTCGGCGCCCTGGGTTTCGCCCATCGCCACCGCCCGGTTCACCGCCACAACAGGTGTTGGCCGCAGAACCATCAGGGCCTCATAGAGCACCAGGATATCGGCCCACGGCGTGGTTCCGGTTTCCCGGCGGCTGGTGTGGGCAGCGTGAATGGCCGCAAGCACCTGATGCGGTCCGGTACGCCCCAGCGCGGCAGCGCGGCGCAGCAGGACCACCGCCTCGCCGACCAGCCGCGCGTCCCAGAGCGACATGTCCTGCTGGTCCAGCGGCGTCATCCGGCCCTCGGCGTCCACCCGCGCTGGACGCCGCGCCTCCGCCAACCGGATCGTGGCCGCCAGCCCCAGCACCTCGGGCTCCTCCGGCATCAGGTCCGCCAGCAGGCCCGACAGGCGCAGCGTCTCGCCTGCCAGACCCGCCGCATTGCCCGTCCCGACCGCATCCTCGTAAGCCTGCGCGAAGGCTACTTCGAGCGCACCCAGCACCGCCTCAATCCTCTCCGGCCAGGCGGCGGGGCCGGGAACCTCGAACGGGATCTTCGCCTCGCGGATCTTGCGTTTGGCCCGCGTCAGCCGCTGGATCATTGCGGCCTCGGTGGTCAGGAACGCGCGGGCCAGTCGCTCTACCGGCACACCGAACAGGGTCCGGAGCGTCAGCGCGACGCGCGCGTCCACCGCCAGCGCCGGATGACAGCAGGTGAAGATCAACCGCAGGCGCTCATCCGGGATCGGCTCAAAGGCCGCCAGCACCAGATCCTCCGGCGTGGATTCCGGCTCTGACAAGGGCGGACGGTAAGCCCCTCGCACACGGGCGCGTCGGCCCAGGTCATAGGCACGTCGCAGTGCGACGGCGTAGAGCCAGGCCCCATAGTCACGAGGCGGCTCGCGGCCGTCTGCCTCCGCCGCCTTGGCGCAGGCAAACGCGAAGGCCTCCTCCGCGATGTCGAAATCACGGAACCGGGCGGCCAGCGCCGTCGTGATCCGGCCGCCCGCCTCGCGGACCGCCTGCGCCAGTTTGCTGTCCGGCCCCGCCATCACACCTCAGTAGGTCATCAGCGGCCGAACCTCGACCCCGCCCCCGGCCGGGACCGGGACCTGCCGCGCCCAGCTTAGTGCCGCATCCAGGTCGGCCACATCGATCAGATAATAGCCACCCAGCTGTTCGCGGGTATCCGCATAGGGGCCGTCATGAATGCTCTGGCCTGTCGCCGCAGTCCGCACCGTCGTCGCAGTGTCGGAAGGTTGCAGACCGTCCCCGGCCACCATCACCCCCTTCTCCCGCATCTCGGCTGCCAGCCGCATATGGGCGGCAACCACCTCCTGCAACACACCAGGCTCTGCGTTGGCGTTCTCGTCCTCGTAGATCAACAGCATGTACTGCATGGCTAAAGTCTCCCGGGTCTGGCGCCGCATCGCTTGCGACACAGGATAGACGCACTGGCCCCCGGCGAGTCGACACTGATGTTGCAGCGATCAGCCGGATGTCGGCTCGGTAGCTTTGATCAGCTCATTGGCCGCCTTCACCACGGTCTTCACCGGCAAGTCCATCATGTGGCACAGCGACTGGGTGAAGCCGGGGTCCACCGTCAGGATCTGGTCGAAGGATCGCGGCCCGCGCACCACGCGCGTCTGCTCCCCCCAGGGCGCGTAGAGCCGCTCATCCGAGGGGCCGAACAGTCCGATGGTCGGCACGCCCGCCGCCGCCGCCAGATGCATGGCCCCACTGTCGTTGCCGATGAACAGCCGTGCGCGCTTCAGGCAGGCGAAGGCGGTCAGCGGGTCGACCTTGCCGGCCAGGTTGATGAACCGGCGACCGGCGGAATCCTTCAACGATCGCGCCAGCGCCTCATCTTCAGGCCCCCCCAGCACCATCAGTCGCCCGCCGGCCAGTGGCCCGTAGCCGTGCAACAGGGTCATGGCCACCTGACTGAACCGCTCCAGCGGCCAGGTCTTGCCGATCCAGTTGGCTGCGGGTGCCATGGCCAGGATGGGCCCATCGCCCCGGGTCAGCTCGTCAGCATAGGTCTCAACCCCCGGACTGGTGAAGATGTGCGGCGCGGCCGGTTCATTCTCGATCCGCAGCGTCCGGGCCGCCTCCAGCACCTTGTGGATCGGCTGGCTGGCCTTGTGATGGATGGCGCGACGTTGCGTCAACAGGAACCGCGAGATACCCGAACCGCGCAGGTCGACGATCAGGCCCCATCGCGTGTGCCGCACTTTTCGCCAGAGTTCGAACCAGTGACTGCCACTCTTTGACTTCTCGAACACGATGACCTGATCGAGGTTCGGCACATGGGCGAACAGAGGTGCTGCCGCAGGACCCGCGACCAGCGTGAAGCGGGCATTCGGGATTTCGTCGATCAGCCGCTTGATCAGCCCCGACGACAGCACAGCGTCACCGATCCGGGTGGCGGTGATGAACAGGATGGGGAAGCCGGCGGATTGAGACATCTGGCGTCTCTATACGCACGCCAGGTCTGGCGCTCCACCTCGCGCGGCCCC
>JANORH010000142.1:0-1536 GCA_031415215.1 Alphaproteobacteria bacterium
ACCGCTTCCGGATGGGACTCAGCGACGCGGAGGGGGGCGCGCGCGGTGCCTTCGGGCTGGCGGTGACCCTGACAAGATGCCTGGCGCGTTATCGGGTCAGGCAAGAGGGGATTTCGCCCCCGACCGGGATCAGGGAAGCCATCTCTTCCGTGAGTCTCCTAGGCAGAAAAATGGGCCTAAAGATGCCGTCTGGTGGCGAAGCAAACGCAAAGGCAAATCCTCCGTCGTCCGGGTAGACGGTGCCTAAATGGGGGACACTCACGAAGATTTCTCCTGTGCGTTTGAATCTGTCCAATGCGGGGGTGGAGGTTTGTTCCATGGCCAAGATTCTACCAAATTTGCGCACTCGGACAATCCGGGACATTGGCTAGGAAATCCGCCTCCAAATGGCGCACGGCTGGCCCCAGATTGCCCGGTGCGCCAGGTGCGGGGCACGCTCGAAAAGCCAGACGGGTTCAGGATAGGGTCAGGGCTCTCGGATTCACATCACCGGTGGAGCGCTTCAAGAACCGCTTCCGGATGGGACTCAGCGACACGGAGGAGGGCGCGCGCGGTGCCTTCGGGCTGGCGGTGACCCTGTTCCCAGTTTTGGAGGGTCCGGGGGCTGATCCCGATGAGGGCGGCAAAACCGGTCTGGCTGAGGCCGAGCTTCTTGCGGATCGCCCGGGCATCAGGTGACCTGAGAGTGGTCGTGCGCGCGGCCCGCTTGTTGCCTCGCAGGATGGCTCCTCCTTCCTTGAGGCTGGAGGCGAGTTGCTGGAACAGTTCTTCTTTCATGGGAGGGCATCGTCCGAAAGAAGCTCGCCCGCGAGGCGGGTGAAGATCGAAGTCTCCCGGAAAACGAATCGCACACGGACACTATCCGTCATTGACGGATTCCTGTCAAGCCAGCACCTTCGTCACCACGTGGCCGTGGACGTCGGTGAGGCGGAAGTCGCGGCCTTGGGCGCGGTGGACGAGCTTGGTGTGATCGAAGCCTAACAGATGGAGGATGGTGGCGTTGAGGTCGTGGACGTGGACCGGATTTTCCACGGGACTGAAACCGAAGTCGTCGGTGCGCCCAAAGGTCTGGCCGCCTTTGATCCCGCCGCCCGCGAGCCACATGGTGTAGGCGTCCTTGTGATGATCGCGGCCGGGGTTGGTGCTCTTGCCATCGCCGTCGATGCCCTGCGCGAGCGGCGTGCGGCCAAATTCCGAACCCCAGATGACCAGCGTGTCTTCGAGCAGATGGCGCGCTTTCAGATCCTGGATGAGCGCCGACATCCCTTGATCCACGTCGCGGCATTTTGTCGGGAGGCGCGTGGCGATCGCGGAGTGATGGTCCCAGTCCGCGTCGTAGAGTTCCACCACACGCACGCCGCGTTCGATGAGGCGGCGGGCGAGCAGGCAGTTATTGGCGAAAGTGGCCGCGCCGGGCTTCGCTCCGTAGAGGTCGAGGACGGACTTCGGCTCTTGCGAGAGATCGGTGAGTTCCGGGACGCTGGTCTGCATGCGCGCGGCCATTTCGTACTGGCTGATGCGCGTGGCGATCTCCGG
>JANORH010000143.1:0-7373 GCA_031415215.1 Alphaproteobacteria bacterium
GATAGCGCGCGGCCACGCGGTCCAGATCGGCGGTCGTGTGCACAGCCTCGTCGGCACAGAGCGGCGCCGGATACTCCAGTCCCTCCAGCCCGGCGTCAGCGTCGGCGGGTAGTGGCTGTTCGACCATGGCCACGTTCAACCGCGAGATCGGGTCGGCCATAGCCATCAGGATGGGCAGGGTCCAGCCCTCATTGGGATCGATGATCAGGCGGGCCTCGGGCGCGGCGTCCACGACAGCGGCCAGGCAAGCGGCGGGGTCGCGGTCGTCCAGCTTGACCTTCAGCAACGGTGCTCCGGCGACGGCCAGGGCAGCGGCGTGCATAGCGGCGGGCGTGCTCAAGCTGATGGTCACAGCCGTAGGCATCGGAGCGGGCGGCGGTCGACCAAGGCGCGCGCCGACCGACAGGCCATCGCGGCGGGACACCAGGTCCCAGGCCGCACAATCCAGCGCATTGCGCGCGGCCCCGGGCGCGAGTTGCTTCAGCACGTCCTCGACGGAGCTTCCACTGCGCAATCGCTCACCCGCCGCAGCCAACTGCGCGGCGACCCCATCAAGGGTCTCGCCATAGCGGACATAGGGCACACACTCGCCTCGCCCGAATACGTCACCGTCGTGGAGTTCAGCGACGACGACCTCTGCATGGGTCTTGACGCCGCGCGAGATGCGGAACGGCGCACGCAGGGGCAGGCGTTCAGCGCGGACGCGAAGGTTGAGGGTCATAAACGGGTTTTCGCCTATTCGCGGGTACACGTCGACAGTGACCACAACCCGTGATTAGTCTTGCCACCAAGGATAGCCTGGGAGGCGCAGAGTGACCGCTGACATCATTCAGCCCGGCAAGATCGAGATCGGCCGGGTGATCAGCCAGACCTTCGGCGTGATCGGCCGGAATTTCGTGACCTTCTTTCTGGTGGCCTTTGTGCTTTCCGGGGTGCCGACCGCCGTCATCGGTCTTTTGCAGGCGAGTATCATCGGTGACGCGGCCACTGGCGGGAGCTTCAACCCTGCCACGGTATTTTACTCTGTCATGGGCGTCCTGGCCGCAGTGATCACCGCCTCAGTTCTTCAAGGCGCGCTGGTCTATGGCACTGTCCAGGATCTGAACGGGATGCGGCCCAAGATCGGAGAGTGTCTTGCCACTGGCCTGCGGGCCTTTCTGCCGTTGCTGGCCGTCAGCATACTTTTTACGCTCGCTGTTGCAGGTGGATCGATCCTGCTGATCGTTCCCGGGATCATGATTGCCTGCGCGTGGTGTGTGGCTGTGCCGTGTCTCGTTGCGGACCGCACGTCGATCGGCGGTGCCTTCAGGAGATCCGCCGAGCTGACCCGCGGCAATCGCTGGCGCATATTCGGGCTGTTTCTGGTGGTCCTGCTGATTCTTTTGGTCTTGTCGGTGATCGTCGGCGTGTTGGCCATGATCCCGATGATGTCCGGCAGCGTCGACCCGGAGGCGATGGCTGCAAGCCCTTCGATGATTGTGATCAACACGGTCTCAAGCACCCTGTCATCTATGCTGGGCTCGGCTGGCGCTGCAGTGCTCTACGTCGAGTTACGACGGGCGCGCGAGGGTGCCGGGCCGCAGTGGTTGTCGGAGATTTTCAGCTAGGCCCCGACCAAGGCGGCGCTTCCCCTCCGCCGCGTCATCGCGATAACTGGCGGGCAACCGCAGGAGACCGCCATGATCCAGACCGACGCCCGCACCGTCTATGACCAGGACCTGACCCTGTTCCGCGATTCCGTGCGCAAGTTCTTTGACAAGGCGCTCCATCCGCATCTGGATCGCTGGGAGGACGAGGGCGTCGTGGATCGCGACTTCTGGCTGGCCTGTGGTGAGGCGGGGCTGCTTTGCCCGACCCTGCCGTCGGAGTACGGCGGGCTGGGCCTTGATTTCCGCTTCAACGCGGTGATCGACGAGGAGTTGGCCTATGCGGGGTCCAGCGCCGGGATCACCCTGCAGTCGGATATCGTCGCCGACTACATCCTGAACTATGGCTCCGACGAGCAGAAGCAGCGGTGGCTGCCGAAGATGATCTCTGGCGAGGCGATCACTGCCATCGCCATGACCGAGCCTGGCACCGGATCGGACCTGCAGGCGGTGCGCACCACCGCCATCCGCAGCGGCAATGAGTATGTGATCAACGGCTCCAAGACCTACATCACCAACGGCCAGAACGCCGACCTGATCATCCTGGTGGCCAAGACCGACCCGAGTGCGGGCGGCAAGGGCATCTCGCTGATTCTGGTCGAGGCCACGCGGGCCGGGTTTTCGCGCGGTCGCAACCTGGACAAGATCGGCCAGAAATCGGCGGACACCTCGGAGCTGTTCTTCGAGGACGTGCGGGTGCCGATCACCAACGGCTTGGGCGAGGAAGGTCGCGGGTTCGGCTATCTGATGAGCCAGTTGCCGCAGGAACGACTGGGCATCGCGATCTCGGCCCAGGGCGGGGCGCAGCGGGCGTTCGATGAGGCGGTGAAGTTCACCAAGGAGCGCAAGGCGTTCGGCCAATCGGTGTTTGATTTCCAGAACACCCGCTTCACCCTGGCCGGCCTCAAAGCCAAACTGCAGGCCGGGTGGGCGCACGTCGACTGGTGCCTGGCGCGACACCTGGAGGGCAAGCTGACGGCGGCCGAGGGCTCCGCTGCCAAGCTGTTCCACACCGAGTTGCAGTGGGAGGTCTGCGACGCGGCCCTGCAGCTGCACGGCGGGGCCGGTTACATGAACGAGTACCCCATCGCCCGGCTGTGGCGCGACGCCCGCGTCCAGCGCATCTATGGCGGCACGTCGGAGATCATGAAGGAAGTCGTGGCGCGGTCGATCTAGCCCCGTCGCGCTGGATGGCGTGACAGCCGGACACCTGTCGGCTATCCCCACGCCGCACGACTGAGGACGGGTCATTGAGCGACGATACCGAAGAGCAAGGCTGGGCCACGGCGAAGACGCTGGCGGAAGCCCTGCCCTATATCCAGACCTACGACCGCGAGACCGTGGTCATCAAATACGGCGGCCACGCCATGGGCGACGAGGCGGTGGCCCGGCTGTTCGCGACCGACGTGGTGTTGCTGAAAATGCTGGGCCTGCATCCGGTCGTAGTGCACGGCGGCGGGCCGCAAATTTCGGCGATGCTGGAGCGGGCGGGCGTCAAGTCGACCTTCATCGACGGCCTGCGCGTGACCGACGCGGCCACCATGGAAGTGGCCGAGATGGTGCTGTCCGGTGCCATCAACAAGGAGATCGCCAGCTGGATCACGCAAGCCGGTGACAAGGCCAAGGTTCGCGGCGTGGGCCTGTCCGGCAAGGATGCCCGGCTGATCACTGTCGAGAAGGTCACGCGGACCCGGAAGGACCCCGACAGTGAGATCGAAAAGGTCGTCGACCTCGGCTTTGTCGGCGAGCCAAAGTCCATCGACACCACGATCATCAAGGCGCTGCTGAGCGCCGACGATGACTATATCCCGGTGATCGCCCCCATCGGCGTCTCGGAGGAAGGCCAGACCTACAACATCAATGCCGACACGGTGGCTGGCGCGCTGGCCGGGGCGTTGGGTGCCAAGCGCATGTTGCTGCTGACCGACGTGGCCGGGGTGCTGGACAAGGACGGCAAGCGCGTCGCACAGATGACCATCGCCGAGGCACAGGCCGCCATCGCCGACGGGGTCGCCACCGGCGGCATGATCCCCAAGCTGGAGACCGCTATCGCCGCAGTAGAGGCCGGCGTCGAGGCTGTGGTCATTCTGGACGGCCGCCGTCCGCACGCCATGCTGGTGGAACTGTTCACCGAGCACGGGTCCGGCACCCTGATCCGCCGATGAGTGCCGACCTGCGCCACATCGACACCTGGCTGTTCGACCTGGACAACACCCTCTATCCGGCTGAATCCGGGTTCATGGCCGAGATCGTGGTGCGGATGACCGATTTCGTGGAGAAGGTCACCGGCTTGCCCCGTGACGACGCCTTCAAGCTGCAGAAGACCTACCTGGCCGAACATGGCCTGACGCTGAAGGGCATGATGCTGAACCACGGCGTCGAACCAGCCGAGTTCCATGCCATCTTTCACGACATGTCGCTGGAGGCCCTGGCCCGTGACGCGACGCTACTGGCGGCTCTGGAACGGTTGCCGGGTCGGCGCCTGATTTTCACCAACGCCGATGAGGTGCATGCCGAGCGCGTGCTGGCCCATCTTGGCCTGGCCCACCTGTTTGATGACGTGTTCCACATCGGTTCCGCCGGTTATGAGCCCAAGCCAAGTCCGGAGGCCTTCACACGGATCGGCGCGACCCACGGCATTGACCCGGCCGTCACCGCCTTTTTCGAAGACGCCGAGCGCAACCTGGCCCCCGCCGCAGAGCTGGGCATGACCACCGTGCTGGTGGGCGCGCACGCGGCCGCCTCCACCGCCACCTTTGTCCACCACCGAACCGAGACGCTCGCGCCGTTCCTGGCCCGCGCCCAGCTCAAAGAGGCCGCCTGATGTCTGAAGACCTGAAGCGCATCATCGAAGCGGCCTGGGAGTCGCGCGACACCCTCAACGTCGCCACCAAGGGCGAAGTCCGTGATGCGGTGCGCGAGACGATTGACCAGCTGGACGGCGGCATCCTTCGGGTCGCCTCGCGCGGTGACGACGGCGTTTGGACCACCCATCAATGGGCCAAACAGGCGATCCTGCTGTCATTTCGGCTGAACCCCAACGAGCTGATGGTGGGCGATGCGCCCGGCCCCTACTGGGACAAGGTGCCGTCCAAGTTCACCGGCTGGGACGCCACCCGGTTCGAGGCCGCAGGCTTCCGCGCCGTACCGGGCTGTGTGGCCCGGCGCGGCTCCTTCATCGCGCGAAACGTCGTGCTGATGCCGTCGTTTGTAAACATCGGCGCCTACGTCGATGAGGGCACCATGGTCGACGGCTGGGCCACCGTCGGCTCCTGCGCCCAGATCGGCAAAAACGTGCATATCTCGGGCGGTGCGGGCATCGGCGGGGTGCTGGAGCCGCTGCAGGCGAACCCCACCATCATCGAGGACAACTGCTTTATCGGCGCGCGCTCCGAGGTCGCCGAAGGCGTTATAGTGCGCGAGGGTAGCGTACTGTCGATGGGCGTCTATCTGACCTCAACGACCCCCATCGTTGATCGCAAGACCGGGGCCGTGACCACCGGCGAGGTGCCGCCCTATTCGGTGCTGATGTCCGGCTCGCGACCCAACGCTACGGATCCGTCGTTGCCGTCCACCTATTGCGCGGTGATCATGAAGACGGTGGATGAGCGCACGCGCTCCAAGACCTCGATCAACGAGTTGCTGCGGGACTGACCGGTGCCGGATAGGCGGTCGGGCCCGCGACATCCTCCAGCCCCGCCTGTCGCCAGCTGAAACCTTCGACGTCGCGGACTTTCCGGGCGACGATGTTGCTGTGGCAGTAGAGCGCCCTGACCGGCTGGAAGCGCAGATAGGCGTCGGCATAGGCCGAGAACCGCCCGACGATGGGGTTCTGCATGGCTGACTCGACACACTCAAAGCCCAGGGCCGGCGAGAACAGGGCGCGCAGTCCCATGTCGCTGAACTGAAAAAAATGCCAGGGCCGCTCGTGCGACGAGTAGGAAAAGTGGGTCTCGACGAAGACCAGCCCGCCCGGCTTCAGCACTTTTGCGATCTCTTCGGCCACCACCCATGGCATGGCCAGATGCTCGAAGACGGCGGTCGAATAGACCACGTCGAACGGGCCTGCGACCAGATCCGACAGCCGGTGCGCGTCGCCCGCCACGTCCACGTTGGGGCCGGAGTAATAGTCGAAACCCACATATTCGGCGTGGGACAATCGGCCCCGCATCGGCGGGCCACCCGCCACCTCGCGACTGCCGATCTCCAGGATGCGAAACCCCGGTTTGTCGCCGGCCTCGACCACCCTGTCGGCGAAGGTCGCGTGGGCGGTCAGGCGGCTCGGTCCGGGTACGTCGGAGGCCAGATAGGCCTTGTCCAGCCGAGGCCCGATCACCGACAATACGGCGCGGCTCAAACTGTCGCCGAGCCGCCGGATCGCTGATGCCACACCCAATGCCAAACCCTCGAATATCCGTTGCTGAAGATGACTTCAGCCGCCGGTTCCGTCCATGACCGCGCCGCGCTTTTTCGCAACGCCAGGGGACTGGCGCGCGTGGCTGGCCGAGAACCACGCAGACGCGTCGGAGGTATCCGTGGGTTTCTGGAAGAAGGATAGCGGCAAGGCCTTGATCACCTGGCCACAGAGCGTGGATGGGGCCTTGTGCTTCGGCTGGATTGACGGGGTGCGCCACCGGATCGATGCCGAGGCCTACCGCATCCGCTTCACGCCGCGAAAGCCCACCGGGATCTGGAGCCAGGTCAACGTCAAGCGCTTCGCTGAACTGAAGGCGCAGGGTTTGATCACCCCGGCAGGCCAGGCAGCCTACGATGTCGGCAAGGACCGGACCAAGGTCTATTCCTACGAGCGCGACCCAGCCGAGTTCACAGAGCCGGAGACCGCTCAATTCAAGGCGAATGCCGAGGCGTGGGCGCGCTTCCAGGCTTTCCCACCGGGCTACCGCAAAGTCTCGGTCCACCGCGTCGTCTCGGCCAAAGGCCCCGAGACCCGTGCCAAGCGGCTGGCCATTCTGATCGACGCGTCGGCGCAGGGTCTCCGACTGGGATCGCCGACCCAGATCGACCGATAGCTCATCCACACCGCTCCAGCCGTCGGCTTCATCATCGATACGGACTATCAACACGATAAGAACTATCGATTGGATCGATGATGTCTGGTTGGACTATACCTGTGACTTGAACTTCCAGATGTCGTCAGGAGCAAACATGTCCACCGAATCCAAGTGCCCAATGTCCGGCGGCGCGCGCAGGCACACGGCGGCCGGGACCCCTGGTAACGCCGGCTGGTGGCCGAACCAGCTGAACCTCAAGGTGCTCCACCAACGCTCGTCCCTTTCGGACCCGATGGACCCCGGCTTTGACTATGCCGCCGAGTTCAAAACCCTCGACCTCGATGCCGTGGTGGCCGACCTCAACGCCCTTATGACCGACTCGCAAGACTGGTGGCCCGCTGACTATGGCCACTACGGCCCGTTCTTCATTCGCATGGCCTGGCACAGTGCCGGCACCTATCGCACCGGCGATGGCCGGGGCGGCGCGGGCTCGGGCACGCAACGGTTTGCGCCGCTCAACAGCTGGCCGGACAACGGCAACCTGGACAAGGCGCGTCGCCTGCTGTGGCCGATCAAGCAGAAGTACGGCCGCAAGCTCTCATGGGCCGATCTGATGATCCTGACCGGAAACGTCGCCCTGGAGTCCATGGGCTTCAAGACGTTCGGCTTCGGCGGCGGCCGCGCTGACGTCTGGGAGCCTGAGGAAGACATCTAC
>JANORH010000144.1:0-17031 GCA_031415215.1 Alphaproteobacteria bacterium
CAGCACATCGCAGCGCGCGATGCCGCCGAAGATGTTGACCAGGATACCCTTAACGTTGGGGTCGGCCATGATGATCTTGAAGGCGGCCGTGACTTTTGCCTCATCGGCACCGCCGCCGACATCCAGGAAGTTGGCGGGCTCGGCGCCGTAGAGTTTGATGATGTCCATGGTGGCCATGGCCAGGCCGGCACCGTTGACCATGCAGCCGATCTCGCCGTCCAGGGCGATATAGGAGAGATCATACTTGGACGCCTCGATCTCCTTGGGGTCTTCCTCGCTCTCGTCACGTAGGGCGACGATGTCCTTGTGGCGGTAGAGGGCGTTGCTATCGAAGCTGATCTTGGCGTCCAGCACCCGCAGATGATCATCCGCCGTGACGATCAGCGGGTTGATCTCCAGCATCGACATGTCCTTGTCGACGAACGCCGTATAGAGCTGGCCCAGCAGGACCGCGGCCTCTTTGGCCAGTCCGCCGCTCAGGCCCAGCGCGCCGGACAATGTGCGCGCGTGGTGCGGCCAGACGCCGGTGGCTGGGTCGATGGAGAAGGTGATGATTTTTTCAGGGGTCGAATGGGCGACCTCCTCGATGTCCATGCCGCCTTCGGTGGAGGCCACGACGGACACGCGCGATGTCTCGCGGTCCACCAGCAGCGACAGGTAGAATTCCTTGGCGATGGCCGCGCCCTCTTCGATGTAGAGGCGGTTGACCTGCTTGCCCTTGGGACCCGTCTGATGGGTCACCAGCACCCGGCCCAGCATCTCGGCGGCGTTGGTCTTGACGTCCTCGGCGGACTTGACCACCCGGACCCCGCCCTTGGCGTCAGGACCGAGACCTTCAAAGCGACCTTTGCCGCGCCCGCCGGCGTGGATCTGGGACTTCACGACGAAGACCGGCCCCCCCAGCTTGGCGGCGGCGTCAACCGCCTCTTCGACAGTGAAAGCGGCATATCCGCGCGGGACGGCCACGCCGAACTCCGAGAGGACGGCTTTGGCTTGGTGTTCGTGAATGTTCATGAGGCCTTGGGGTCGGCTGCCGACGTGCTCGCCTGCACGGCGAGTGACGCGGCTTATAGGCGCCGTACCCGCCGATGACAACCGCGTGAGGGCCGCAAAACCGTCCGTGCCTCACCCAGCGACACCTCAGAAGCAGAGCGCGCCGCAGGCACTTTCAGATTGCACCACAGAAAACACAGAACGCACGGAACGATGCCGAACGCGCAGGGCTGTCGAGCTCAGTCATCGCACGTCTGTGTCGTCAGTGTTTTCTGTGGTTTGAATCCTGTCGGCGCTGGCGCACCCTCAGCCGAAGAACATCATCCAGAGGGTCCGGCCGGGCATGAACGCAACAAACAGGTTGATGGCAAAGCCGCCATAGAACACGCCCATCATGGTCTTGCGGTGCCGGCGAATGTCGCGCCGCTTGACCCAGAACACCGCCAGCGGCGTGATCAGCAGGACCCAGCCGGTAAACAGGTGCAGAAATGACCAGCTACCGTGGTTCAGCTCGGTGATGAAAAGGGTGGCCCCCGCCGTCACCATCACCAGAGAGACCCAGACCCAGCCCGCCACACGGTGAAACGTCCGCCCATTGCGAACCGTCATGAGCACACCCCCCAGAGCCAGCGCGGCCAACGCGGTGACGAGGTGAATCTTGATTACCGGCGAGAGTGCCGTGAACAGCGCCAGGTCCGGCCGGTGCGGGTCGACCTGCGCCGCCAAGCTGACAATCCCGGCCATCACCAGCATCGACAGCCCGAAGCGGATCCCCAGGCTCATCGGCGCGCGGCGCGGCGTTTGCGAAATTGACGACATCCTCTATCTCCATTTCCGGTGGGCGGCGGCTCTTCGCGGCCCGATGGATCTGGACATGACGCCGTGAAGTCTGGAGCGCGAGCGAGGTTACGCGGGATGACGCCGGGGTTTCGCGAACCACAACCGCGCGCGGTTCACGCATCGTGGATGGTGGCGCGGTGAAGAGCCTGCTGCGTCGTCTCAGCCCCTACGACCAGATTCAGGACTGGGTGCGCGGTCTGGCGGTCACTCTGGCGGCGGGCCTGTTTCTGGCGTTCGCCGGTGCCTTCGGGACCGACGAGGCACCGCTGGTTATCCGCCTGACCTACTGGATGATCGTCATGGCCATCGGCTACGTCTGGGGCGCGTTTGTCTCCAGCCACTTCTTCGGACTGTCGCGCAGCCGGACCGGGCGACCGTGGCTGGACGTGGTGCTGGCCTCGCTGACCATGTCGATACCGCTGACCCTAGGCGTCTGGTTCGCTAGCCGCGTGTTCTTTGCACCGAACATGCCCGTGGCGTCACTGCCTGTCATGTTCGGGCCGGTGCTGCTGGTGTCACTGGCGATCACCGCGATCAACCGGCTGATCCAGACCCGGCGAAGTGCCATCACCCACGCGGATCCTTCACCGCCCAAGTTCCTGGAACGGTTGCCACTGAAACTTCGGGGTGCGGAGGTCTGGGCTGTCGAGGCTGAAGATCACTACCTGCGCCTGCACACATCCAAGGGCCAGGATCTGATCCTGCTGCGTCTGGCCGACGCCGTGGACGAACTCCAGGGCATCGAGGGGGCCCGGGTGCACAGGTCATGGTGGGTGGCCCGCGACGCCATCACCGAAGCCAGACGCGGCGACGGTAGGGCGACGCTTACGCTGAAGGACGGAGCCGAGGTGCCGGTCAGCCGGACCTATGCGGGGCTGTTGCGGGAACGCGGCTGGATCTAGGTCAGCGCCGCCGGGTCTGCCAGGCCTCACGGCTCTGGCCCCAGGCGTCGATCACGTTGTTGAAGGGCGCGGGCATGTGGGCGGGGCGCAGGATCGTTGAGCCCAGCCGCTGAGCCACCTTCTGGGACGCCACGTTGGCTGGCGCGATGGTGTGGATAACTTCATCCCATTCCAAGGTGTTGAAGGCCCAGTCGATGGCCGCGGTCGCGCCTTCGGTGGCGTAACCCCGGCCCCAGGCCTCACGCGCCAGGCCCCAGCCGACCTCTGTGCCCGGCCAGTCCTCGGGCTCCCATGGTCCAAGTCGCCCGACCCAGCGCCCGGTTGCCTTCTCGATCACCGAGAACATCGAGAAGCCCCGGATCGTCCAGGCACCGGTCATGGTGCAGATGCCGCGCCAGGCGACGGCGCGCGACTGGACACCACCCAGATGGCGCATGGCCTCACCGTCTGCGGAAAACGCAGCCCACGGATCAAAGTCCTCGGCCGTCGGAACGCGCAGGATCAGCCGTTCCGTTTCGAGCGTCGGAAGCGACATGAGGGGCTCAGCCCAACATGTCTTTCACCGTGTCGCGCTCGCTAACCAGCTCGTCGTTGGTGATCTTGATCTTCGACTTGGCGAAGTCGTCCATCTCGTAGCTGGTGATGACCTCATAGGCCCCCGGCGCGGTAGTCCTGACCGGCATGCCGGCCCAGACGCCATCGGCAAAGCCATAGCGGCCCTCGCTGTTCACGGCGACCGAGTGGATGGCCCCCACGGTGGACAGGTCGCGCACATGGTCGATCAGGGCGTTGGCGGCCGAAGCGGCCGAGCTCTGGCCGCGCGCCGCGATGATCGCCGCGCCGCGCTTGCCGACGGTGGGCAGGTACTCGTTTTCCAGCCAGGCCTGATCGCCGATCACGTTGGCGGCGGCCTTGCCACCGATCTTGGCGTGGGTGAAGTCGGCGAACATCGTCGGACTGTGGTTGCCGTAGATGTAGAGGTCGGAGACGTCGTTGATCGAGACACCCGCCTTTTTCGCAAGTTGCGCCCGGCCACGGTTTTCGTCGAGGCGCACCATGGCGGTGAAGCGGTCGGCGGTCAGGCGCTTGGCCTGGCTGGCGGCGATCATGGTGTTGGTGTTGCAGGGGTTGCCCACCACGGCGATCCGCGCGTCATCGGCGGCGAATTTGTCGATGGCCTGGCCCTGGGCGATGAAGATCTTGCCGTTGTCCTTCAGCAGGTCGGCGCGCTCCATGCCGGGGCCGCGGGGCTTGGAGCCTACCAGGAGCGCCCAGTTTACATCTTTGAAGGCCACCTCGGCGTCGCCGGTCAGGATCATGTCCTGCAGCAACGGGAAGGCGCAGTCTTCCAGCTCCATGGCCACGCCCTTCAGCGCCTTCTGCGGACCCTCCACCGGGATTTCCAGAAGTTGCAGGATGATCGGCTGGTCCTTGCCCAGCATTTCGCCCGAGGCGATGCGGAACAGCAGGGCGTAACCGATGTTTCCGGCGGCACCGGTGACTGCGACGCGAATGGGCTTCTTGGCCATGGGGCGGCTCCTCGTTGGACTTTCGAGGGTTGCCTAACCCGTTGACGGCGACGCCGCAATGCCGCAGGCGGCGGGGGTGATATTCCAGCTTCATCCGGCCTTTCCCGCGACCTCCGAAACAATCGGTGACCTCGACCTTTGCCATGTCCGGCTCCAGGCCGATGCGCGCTGGCCGTGGGTGGTGCTGATCCCCCGGATCGTCGGCGCGCGCGAGTTTGAGGATCTGTCGACGGCTGACCGTGTGCGCTTGATGGAGGAGGTGGTTCTGACCGGTGCGGCGGTTCGCGCGGCAGGCCAGGAACTGGGCCGACCCGTCGAGAAGCTCAACGTCGGCCAACTGGGCAACGTGACCTCCCAGTTGCATGTCCATGTGGTCGGACGGCGTCCAGATGACGCAGCCTGGCCGGGGCCGGTCTGGGGTGTGGGCAAGGCAGAAGCTTACGACCCGGCGGCGCTGTCGGTGGCGATCTCAGCTGTGCGCGGAGCCCTGCGGCTTTAGGGCACGCGCCGGCGCAGGGTCACAGCCTCGGTACCCCCGGCCCTGGTGAGCTCACCCGCCCAACGACCTTCGGCGTCGACATTCAAGGCGATGACCTGGTCACCGATCCGAAAGGTCAGGCTGCTGGCCGTTCGCTCCACCTGTTCGATGAAACCGGACCCCTCCAGCGCGCCGGGGCGACGGGGATCGCGCCAGGCCCCTTCGACGACGCCGTTGCGGTCAGCCATTTGAAGCAGGAACAGCTCTCGCGTTCCGGCAGTGAGTGTCCAGGCGCCGTCCATCGGTCCCTGAAACGCAGCCGCAGACGCCATCGCGGACCGCAGACGGTCGTCATAGGCCGCATCCGCCGACGGCTGCGCGATGGCCCCGGTGGCGAGCAGCGCAATCAGCGCCAGCGGGCCGGGGCTGATCCTCACATCGCCTCGCGGGCGGCGATGGCGTCGACGACGCCGATCAGGCGTTCAGCCTCGGCCAGATGCAGTCGTTCGACCATGCGGCCGTCTACCTTCAGGACGCCCTTGTGGCGGGTCTCCGGCGCCTCAAATGCCGCAACAACCGTTCGCGCCCAAGCCACCGCATCCGGTTCCGGCGTGAAGGCAAGATTGGCAGCTTCTATCTGACCGGGATGGATCAAGGTCTTGCCATCAAATCCCCACTGCGCGCCTTGCAGACACTGGCGAGCAAGGCCGTCATTGTCGGCGATATCATTGAACACCCCATCCAGAGTGGCGATCCCATGGGCGCGCGCCGCCATCAGGCTGAGGCTCAGCGCGGCCATCAACGGCGCGCGGTCGACGCTCAGCGCACAGCGCATCTCCTTGGCCAGGTCGTTGGAGCCTATCACCCAGACCGCCACGCCCATCCGGGCCGAGGCCGCGCCGATTTCGGTCAGGGCAAACATGGCCTTACAGGTCTCGATCATCGCCCACAGCGGCACATCGGGACCGACCGCCGAGCGTGCGGCGGCCAAATCATCGCCCGAGCTCACCTTGGGGATCAGAATGGCATCGGGCCGGGCTGTCGTTGACGCCACAAGGTCATCACGGCCCCAAGGCGTATCCAGCCCATTGGCCCGGATCACCAGCTCGCGGGGACCGTATCCGCCCGCCTGACCAGCCGCCACGGCACCCGCGCGCGCCTCGGTCTTGGCGTCAGGTGCAACAGCGTCTTCCAGGTCCAGGATCACCACGTCGCAGGCCAGCGTCCGCGATTTTTCAATTGCCCGAGCGTTGCTGGCCGGTAGATACAGCGCGCTGCGGCGAGGGCGGCCTGGGGTCGACATCAAAGCTCCGGTCTTCACTGGCCGCTTGGCGAGACCGTCTTCTTAGCGTTTAGGATGGGGCAATGACCACTGTTCCGATCCGATATGACGCTGACGCCCGCAATGTCCTGGGCACCGAACTGGTTCCCTGTTCGCTGGCCCCCCTCACCGGCTTCTTCCGCAACGGCTGCTGCGAGACCGGCCCGCACGATCTGGGTCTGCATACGGTGTGCGCGGTGATGACGGCGGAGTTCCTCGCTTTCTCGAAGCGGGCCGGAAACGATCTGTCCACGCCCAGGCTGGATCTTGGCTTTCCCGGCCTGAACCCCGGGGATCGCTGGTGCCTTTGCGCGCCGCGCTGGAAAGAGGCGCTCGACGCGGGTGCGGCTCCGAAACTGGTGCTGGAAAGTACGCACGAGGAGACCTTGGCCATCGTACCGCTTGGAGTACTCAAGGACTATGCCGTCGCGTCGTAGCGGTCGACCAATGGATAGGTTGCCTCGACGTGGTATCGGGACCCCTCCGGGTTTAGAATACTCGAGTACAGCTGAAAGCTGCTGATCGGGATCGGCGGCGATTGCAGGCGCGCATGGGTTTCAAGCCAGTTCGCGACCTGCCCCGGCTCGGCGCGCCTGAGATAGGCCAGGGTCACGTGAGGTCGATATCGCCGAGCATCCACCTTGCAGCCAACCTCTCGTGCGGCGTGCTCGCAGGCCGCAGCCAAACGCTTCAGATCGGAGTTTTCTGCTACGTCAGCCCACACAGCTGATGCCTCACCGCCCTCCGAGAACGAGCCTACGCCCTCCAGCACAATCTCGAACGGCGACACCGAGAGCTCGAGCAGGGCCTGATCCAGGTCGCGCGCGGCATCTTCCCGGATCTCACCGAAAAAGCGGAGCGTGACGTGCAGCGCCTCCAGCGGCCGCCAGCGCGCCGACCCGATCCCGACCTGCCGGGATTGCAGCTTCACCCCGATTTCGGGCGGGATAGCCAAGGCGGCGAACAGCCGGATCATATGTATTTCATCTTCCAATCATGAGCCGAACGCTCACCCCCTTGTACAACGGCCAATAGGAAACGATATTCCAAGGGCGTCCGGATTGCGGGCGCGCATCAAAGGGTCTTGCTCAAATGAGCGACTATAACCGCGACTTCGCGCGCCAGGTCCCCGCAGATCGCGCCGACATGTCCGTGGACGTGGGCCTGCGCAGCTTCATGCTTGGCGTCTACAACAAGGTGGCGCTGGGTCTGGTGCTGTCGGCGGGTCTCGCCTTCCTGACCAGCAGCTTTGCCCCGATCAGCAGTCTGATGTTCACGGTCGCCAACGGCCGCGTCGGATATTCGATGCTTGGTATGGTCATCGCCTTCGCGCCGCTGGCCGTCATCATGTTCGGCATGTTCGCCATGCGGAACGCCACGACGAAGACGGCAGGCATCCTCTACTGGACAGTGGTCAGCCTGATCGGCGCATCGCTGGGCGTGGTCGTGCTGCGTTACACGGGCACATCAATCGCCTCGACCTTCCTGCTGACGGCCACTGCGTTTGGCGCCCTGTCCCTGTTCGGTTACACGACCAAAAAGGACATGACTGCGTTCGGCAGCTTCCTGATCATGGGCATGTGGGGCCTGTTCGGCGCCTCGCTGATCAACCTGTTCCTCGGTAGTTCGATGATGAGCTTGATCATCAACGCCCTGGGCGTGTTCATCTTCGCAGGCCTGATCGCCTTCGACACCCAGCGCCTGAAGATGCAGTACTACGAGCTGGGCGGTGACCAGGCCGCGATGGGCGTTGCCACCAACTTCGGCGCGCTCAGCCTCTATCTGAACTTCATCAACCTGTTCCAGTTCCTGCTCGCCTTCCTGGGCGACCGCCGCTAACCGGCGACGGCAAGACCTGACGATTGGAACCCCGGCGGGCGACCGCCGGGGTTTTTCGTGGGTGGGTTGGTCCCGGCGGTCGAGTGTGTCCTGTATCAGAGCTTCGACCGGAGGCCCGATACCCCCAAAAAAGCTCGTCATCACCCGGCTTGTCCGGGTGACCCATAAACGCCGAGGCTGGCCGAACGAGGTCAAGCGTCGCCGCTAAGGTTCCTTCGAAACCGCCTGCGTTTATGGGGTACCCGGACAAGCCGGGTAATGACGAGCGGATGGGGGGATTGATGCATACCAATCTTCGACCGTAGTCAGTCCACGACCGAAAAACGACCCTTGTCGAAGAACCGCAAGACCTGCTCCAGGTCATGGCCGCGCTTCAGCACATGCCCACCATGGCCGACGATGGCCCAGGCCCCCTGTTTGCGCGCCAGGGCCGGGTGCTTTTCGATGCGGTAGAGCGGGGCTTCGCTGCTGCGCCGGAACACAGAGAAGACCGCGCAATCGCGCAGGCCATCCATGCCATAGTCGCGCCACTCCCCGGCGGCGACCATGCGCCCATAGAGGCTAAGCAGGCGCTCCAGTTCGCGCCGCTCGAAGAATACGGTCGTTTGCCGGGGCGCCGCGTGACTCGATTCGAAAGCCATCGTTGGGGAGCCTAAACCCGGACGGCGGCTTCGGGCCACAGGATTTTGGGGGCCCGCCCGTGGCTTGCCGCGAAATGACCTTGTTTCGGTCCCGCCTGCGCCTGATAGGGCCGGCACATTGGCATTGTCGGTTGGTCAGAGACCCGTTGGTTCCGGACCCTGAAAAGCCCCCCCAGCCCCTTCCGGGATTTGGCGGACTGGCCAGCCGACACTCAGCATACCCCATCCACGGATGAGGGCTCGCCCGGTGCTCCCTCGCCGCGCGGGCCCTTTTTTGTGTCCGCCTCAGGACGCGGCCAGCGCCAGGCCCAGCGCACGGCCGCCGCGCGGACCCTGCACCACCACCGCGGTCTTCAGGCCATCCTCGGTTGGTGCCGGCAGGCGGAACGCGCGCGGTACACCGCGCCAGACGCCCAGGCGCAGCATCTGGCGCACGACGTTCTTCTGCACCACCGTCTCACCGCGATTGTCGCCCGCTCTGACGGTCACTTCGACAGAGCGGGGGTCGTAGCGGATCAGCCAGACCTCAGCGCCACCCCTGGCCACCCTGCCGGATCCGACGTCGACACGGCGGGATCCGACGAAGCGCATGTCCGGTGGATTGCGCGCCTGAGTGGCCGCAATTCGGACCAGCCGGTCGACCTCCGAGGCCTTCTGGCCCTGGGTCTCGTGGCGACCATCGATGACCACCTGCGGTGTATAAGGTTCGCGCAACTTCAGGCGGGTGACATAGGCGCGTTGACGTAAGGCGTATTCGGGCCGGGCAAAGGTATCGGTCCAGCCGAGATAATCCCAATAATCCACGGAATAGGTCAGGGCCAGAACTCCTGGGCGCTCGGCCAGCTTGGCCATGTGAGCGTCGGCATCGCGACAGGTCCGGCAACCTTGAGCCGTAAATAGCTCCACCAACACAGGTGGCTTAGCCGCTGCACCAAATGGCGAGACGACAAGGATCAGACTGAAGAGCGCGGCTATCCGCATGCCGTGGACTTAATCAGCGTTCGCCGGACTGTAAATCACAAGAAGGCGTGAGGGCGACCACATCACTGCAGTCGCCCCGGTTTCTCGCGTTCGGCGGGCGCTAGTCCGGCTTGGCCAGGCTGCGCAGGACGTAGTTCAGGACGCCGCCGTTCTTGAAGTATTCAAGCTCCATCGGCGTATCGATGCGGCAGCGGACCGGGAAGCGGGCGATGCGGCCGTCGGAGGGGCGGTACATCTCGACGATCAGCTGTTTGCGGGGGGCAAGCTCGGTCAGGCCACGGATCGTCACGATCTCCTCGCCGGTCAGGCCCAGCTTGTGCCAACCTTCCTGCAGGAACTGCAGCGGCAGGATGCCCATGCCCACGAGGTTCGACCGGTGGATCCGCTCGAAGCTCTCGCAGACCACGGCGCGTACGCCCAGCAGCTTGGTGCCCTTGGCCGCCCAGTCGCGCGACGAGCCGGTGCCGTATTCCTTGCCCGCGAAGATCACCAGCGGACGGCCTTCGCCCTGATAGCGCATGGCCGCGTCATAGATCGACATCTGGTCCTGTGACGGGAAGTGCTTGGTCACGCCCCCTTCGACCTCTGGGGTGATCCGGTTGCGAATGCGGATATTGGCAAAAGTGCCGCGCATCATCACTTCGTGGTTGCCGCGCCGGGCACCATAGCCGTTGAACTCGGTGGCCGGCACCTGACGGTCAATCAGGTACTTGCCGGCCGGCGTGGTGGCGCGGAACGAGCCCGCAGGGGAGATGTGATCAGTGGTGATCGAATCCCCGAACACGCCCAGCACGCGGGCCTCAACAATGTCGGTGACCGGCGTCGGCTCCATCGTCAGCCCGTCGAAGTAGGGGGGGTTGGCGACGTAGGTCGAGGTCATGTCCCAATCATAGGTCTGGCCGCCCTTGACCTTGATGCCCTGCCAGTTCTTGTCGCCCTTGAAGACGTCGGCATAACGGCTGGCGAACATCTTGCTGGTGACGTTCTTGCGCTGGAGTGCGGTTACCTCGGCTGTCGTGGGCCAGATATCCTTCAGATAGACCGGCTTGCCGTCCTTGCCCGTGCCCAGCGGCTGGGTGGTCAGGTCAATGTTCATCGAACCCGCCAGCGCATAGGCCACCACCAGTGGCGGCGAGGCCAGGTAGTTGGCGCGGGTGTCCGGGTTCACGCGGCCTTCGAAGTTACGGTTGCCGGAGGTGACCGAGCAGACCACCACGTCATTGGCCTGAACGGATTCGGAAATGGCGGGCGCGAGAGGACCCGAATTCCCGATGCAGGTGGTGCAGCCATAGCCCACCAAGTTGAAGCCCAGCGCGTCCAGATGCTTGGTCAGACCCGCCGACTTCAGATAGTCGGTGACCACCTGTGAGCCGGGTGCCAACGAGGTTTTCACCCAGGGCTTAACCTTCAGGCCCTTTTCGACGGCCTTCTTTGCCACCAGACCGGCCGCAATCAGCACGCCGGGGTTGGACGTGTTGGTGCACGACGTGATGGCGGCGATCACAACGTCGCCATTGCCGATATCGTATTTCTCGCCGTCGACCTTGAAACGATCGGCGAGTGTGCCGGGCTTCGCAAACATGTCGCCTTCCATGGCGGCCTTGAATTCGGCGGCAGCGGCAGTCAGCTCGACCCGGTCCTGAGGACGCTTGGGGCCAGCCATCGACGGCACGACGCTGGCCATATCCAGCTCCAGCGTATCGGTGAACACCGGATCCGGATCGGTCGGCTCGCGCCACATGCCCTGGGCCTTGGCGTAGGCTTCAACCAGCGCCACACGGTCCGGCGCGCGGTTGGTGGCGGCCAGATAGTCGATGGTCGCGCGGGTCACGGGGAAGAAGCCGCAGGTGGCGCCGTACTCGGGCGCCATGTTGGCGATGGTGGCCTGGTCTTCCAGCGTCATGTTGGCGAGGCCCGGGCCGTAGAATTCCACGAACTTGCCGACCACGCCCTTCTTGCGCAGCATCTGGGTGACGGTCAGCACCAGGTCGGTGGCGGTGGCACCTTCGGGCAGGGCACCGTCCAGACGGAAGCCAATGACTTCCGGGATCAGCATCGGGATCGGCTGGCCCAGCATGGCGGCCTCAGCCTCAATGCCGCCCACGCCCCAGCCCAGCACGGCCAGGCCATTGATCATGGTGGTGTGGCTGTCGGTGCCGACAACCGTGTCGGGATAGGCCACTTCCTGGCCCTCATCCGAATTGGTCCACACAGTCTGGGCCAGATATTCCAGGTTCACCTGGTGACAAATTCCGGTGCCGGGCGGCACCACGCGGAAGTTGTTGAAGGCCGACGAGCCCCAACGCAGGAAATTGTACCGCTCGATATTGCGCTCGTACTCGCGCTCGACATTGTCGCCAAAGGCCTTGGCGTTGCCGAAGAAGTCCACCATCACAGAGTGGTCGATCACCAGATCGACGGGGCTGAGCGGATTGATCTTGTCCGGGTTGCCGCCCAGGGCGGTCATGGCGTCGCGCATGGCGGCCAGGTCGACCACGGCGGGCACACCGGTAAAGTCCTGCATCAGCACGCGTGCCGGGCGAAAGCTGATCTCGTGCTCGACCGAGCCCCGGTTCTGGACCCACGCGGCGATTGCCTTGAGATCGTCGGGACCGACGGAGACGCCGTCTTCATTGCGCAACAGGTTTTCCAGCAGAACCTTCATCGAGATCGGCAAGCTCGAAATGCCGGAAAGTCCCGCTTCCTCAGCGGCCGGAAGGCTGTAGTAAGCGTAGGTCTTCTTGCCGACCGTCAGGAGACGGCGGGTATTGTGGGTGTCCACGGACGCCATTGAGGGAGATCCTTTCTGTTCCCGGCCGCCCAAGACCACCCAGGGGTTCGCGCGCTGTTCGAGAGACGGACACACAGCGTTCGTCTCCGCGCGGCGTTGATCCCTCTGGGCTGCGACGGCCACGGTGTTCATAGACCCGCCGTTTCGCCTCGTCCATGCACGCGAACGCGAAGCTTTCCAAAAGGCTTGATGACCGCGTGATTACACACCTTTCGATCCTGGACACAGCCATCCGTCGGGGTGGCCGCTTGTTGTTCGACGGCGTGTGCCTGGAGCTCGCGGCCGGCGAGGCCTGCGCGCTGACCGGCGCGAACGGTTCGGGCAAGACCAGCCTGCTGCGCGCGGTGGCCGGTCTGGTGGGTCTTGAGGCTGGGGAGATCCGTTTTGGCGCCATCGATCCGGAGACTGCGAGAGCCGGCGACCTTCATCTGGTGGGCCATGCCGATGGCCTGAAGTCGGCACGAACGGCTCGCGAGGAGCTGGCGTTCTGGAGTAAGTGGTGTGGCGGTGGCGGCATCGACGCGGCTGCTCAAGCCCTGGAGCTCACGTCACTGCTCGATCTTGAAGTCCGCCGTTTGTCGGCGGGGCAACGACGCAGACTGGCGCTGGCCCGGATGCTGGCGGCGCCGCGCGCCCTATGGCTGCTGGATGAGCCGCTCAGCCCTCTCGACTCTCGCTGGCGGTCCCGGCTCAGCGAACTGATGCAGCAGCATCTGGACGGCGGCGGCATGATACTGGCGGCCGTACATGATCCGCTGCCGGTGGCCACGCGCAGCCTTGAGCTCTCCGCATGAGCCGCCTGTTGGCACTGCTACAGCGAGAAACTGCGCTGGCCTGGGGGCGCGGCGGGGGGCCACTGGTCGCGGTCGGTTTCTATGCCGGGGTCGCGACGTTGCTGCCACTGGCCATCGGTCCGGAGCCGCAGCGACTGGCCGCTATTGCCACCGGCGCGGCCTGGGTTGCCCTGGCGCTGGCCTCGCTGCTGTCACTGGATCGTCTATTCGAGCGGGACTTCGAGGATGGTGCCCTGGATCTTCTCACCCTGTCGCCGGTCCCGCTGGAGTTGACCTGCTTCATCAAGTGCCTCGGGCAGTGGCTGGCCACCGGTGCACCGCTGGCGGTCGCGGCACCCGTCGCCGCCATCGGCCTGGGCGCGTCACTGCACCTTGCGCCCCTGATCTTCGCCTGCGCACTACTTGGCGGGCTGGCGTTCGCGTTCATGGGCGGGATCGGAGCTGCGCTCAGCCTCGGCGCTCGCCGGGGCGGACTGCTAACCGCCGTTATCGTCCTGCCGCTGTTTGTGCCGCCGGTGATCTTTGGCGGCGGGGCGCTGGATTCGTTTGCCAACGGGCTGGCCTGGCGAGGCGGCTTCGCCCTGCTCGGCGCCTATGCCACGATGGCGGTCGCGCTCGGCCCTGTCGCCATGGCGGCGGCCTGTCGCAATGCACTGTCCTGACACGAAACGGTTGGGACAGGTGCCGGTCTCACTTGCCGGGCGGCCAAGCGGACTCTATCTCACTTGGTCATGACCTGGGCCCCGGCATTCCTCTCCAATCCCGAACGGTTCATGGCGTTCTCGCGATGGGCGGCGCCGATGTTCGGCGTGATCGCTTTGGTGCTGGGCACCGTCGGCCTCTATCTCGGCTTCACCGCGCCCGAGGACTACCAGCAGGGCCAGACGGTCCGGATCATGTTCATCCATGTGCCCGCTGCCCAGCTGAGTATGTTCGCCTATGCCTGCCTGGGAGGTGCCAGTTTCCTGTCGCTGATTTTCCGCCACGCCCTGGCCGACGCCGCCGCCCTGGCCGCAGCGCCGCTGGGGGCCGCTTTCACCTTCCTGGCGCTGATCACGGGCGCTTTGTGGGGCCGTCCGCTGTGGGGAACCTGGTGGGTCTGGGACGGGCGCCTGACCTCGGTGCTGGTGCTGTTCCTGCTCTACATCGCCTACATCGCGCTGCGGGCCTCGATGGATGATGAGGTAAAGGCCGCCCGCGCAGGCGCCATCCTGGCGCTGGTCGGCGTCATCAACCTGCCGATCATTCACTACAGCGTCGAATGGTGGAATTCGCTGCATCAGGGCTCGTCCCTGTTCGCTGAGGGCGGGCCGGCGATGCCGGCGGTGTTTCTGGTTCCGCTGCTGTTGATGAGCCTGGCCTACATGTCGGCGTTCGGATCGCTCTGGCTGGTCCGCATTCGCGGCGAGGTCTGGCGACGCCGTGCCGAGGCGGCGGCACTGCGAATGGCAGGAACCTGAGCCGATGTTTGATTTCCAGTATGCCGCCTTCATCATCCCGGCTTTCGTGATCACAGCCGGCGTTTTCGCCGGCATGATCGTGCTGTCGCTGAACCACGCCCGGCATTGGCGCCGCCGCTATGACGATCTTGTGGCGCGTGCGAAGGCTGCGAAGTGAGCCGCTGGCTGGCGATCCTGCCGATGGTCGCCCTGCTGGCGCTGGGGGGTCTGTTCTATTTCTACGCCCTGAAGCGCGACCCCCAGGTCCAGCCCCAGGCGCTGGTTGGCAAAATGGTCCCTGACCTCACCCTGCCCACGCTTGTCGAAGGTCAACCCGTCAGGATCCGTGAGCTGGCGGCTGAGGGACCGATGGTGCTGAACCTCTTCGCCTCCTGGTGCGCGCCCTGCGAGGTCGAGCACCCGATCCTGATGGGCCTTCGGGGCAAGGGGATTCAGGTCGTGGGCATCGCTTATAAGGATGCCCCCCCAAACGCCCAGGCGTTCCTGACCCGGCTGGGCAACCCGTACGCCACCGCCCTGGTCGACCGGGACGGCCGCGCGGGCGTCGAGCTGGGCGTCACCGGCGTGCCCGAGACCTTTGTCATCGGCCGCGACGGGACTGTGCTCGCCAAGCACACCGGACCTCTCGACCAGGCCGAAGCGGAACGACTGGCCAAGCTCGCGCGTTAACCCGCCGTTTAGGGCACGGCGTCAATTTGGGTGTCTCGCGTTAACTATAATCCCGGTCGCCCTTTGAACCCGATCCGCCCCAATATCCTGCCGTCGGCAATCCCGGGGACGTCCGTACAGGACGCTGCGAAGATGGCCGCTGCGCGGGCGTTTTTTGCGGCAGCGATGGGTCAGGGCCAGGCGCCGGCTGCAAACGCGACCTCGGAGCCAACGACTGCTGCCGTTGTGACCGCGCCCTCAGCCCGGGTCGCACAGGGAGATGAACCCCAGAAGTTCCTGCGCCCCGGATCCCTGATCGACATCCGGGTTTAATCCTCGTCAGGTCGACGGCGGCGTATCATCCGACTTGACGTGCTTCATCAGCAACGGCGCGTGGGCGATCGAGAACGCAAAGGTCAGGATCATCATGCCGGGGAACCGGAAGATTACCCAGGTCGCCTCCGGCTGCGTTCGCCAGATCACCTCGTTCAGGATTGCAAGTCCGGCAAACAACATCGCGAAATTGACAGTCAGCTGCCGCCACGCTTTTGGCGGCATGTCGAACGCCTCGCCCAACATCAGCCGCAGCGGATTTTTGCCCAGCGCCATTCCACCAATCAGTCCTACCGCGAACAGACCGTTCATCACGGTTGGTTTCATCTTCAGAATGCGGGGGTCGTGGAAGAACAACGATGCCCCCCCGAACACCAGCGCTGCGCCGCCAGCGATGGCCGGCAACGGCGCAATGCGCCGCTCAACGATCAGACCCACCAACAGCGCGACGCCGGACCCGATCACCAGAGCCCAGGTCGCCGTGGTAATGTTCCGGCCGGTGGCGAAGTAGGCGACCAGAAACACCGCCAGCGCGGAATAGTCGACGAAGTTCCGGACCCAGATCCGTGTACGCGGGTTCATCGAAGGGGCTCCGAGAGGCCAACCAGAGAGCGTGCAAACGCCCGGGCATTGAAGGGTTGCAGGTCATCGACGCCCTCGCCGACACCGATCAGCTTGATCGGGCTGTCCGACGCCTGGGCCACCGGCACCAGAACGCCGCCGCGCGCCGTGCCGTCCAGCTTGGTCATGACAATACCGGTCACGCCGATCTGGTTGCCGAAGATGTTTTCCTGGGCCAGCGCATTGCGGCCAACCGTGGCGTCCAGCACCAGCAGGGTTTCGTGCGGCGCGTCCGGGTCCACCTTCTTAAGCACCCGGATGATCTTGTGCAGTTCGTCCATCAGGCCCTGCTTGTTCTGCAAGCGCCCGGCCGTATCCACCAGAACCACATCATAGCCCTCGTCCCTGGCCTTGGTGAGGGCGTCGAACGCGAGGCCAGCGGCGTCCGACCCAATGGGGCGCCCCATGAAGTCGGCGCCCGCCCGGTCGGCCCAGATTTTCAGCTGTTCCACCGCAGCGGCGCGGAAGGTGTCGCCCGCGACCACCAGTACCTTGGCTCCCCGGCGTGTCAGGTCTGTGGCGATCTTGCCCAGCGTCGTGGTCTTGCCGGACCCGTTGACGCCGATGAACAGCACCACGCAGGGTTTTGAGCCGGACAGCGGATCAAATGTGCCTTCGCGCGCACTCAGTTCCTCACCAATGGCAACGGACAACGCCTCGCGGATATCGACTTCGTCGACGTCCTTGCCGAATTTCTCTTCGGCGAAACGTGCGGTAATACGGGCGGCCGAATGCGGGCCCAGATCCGCCTCGATCAGCATCTCTTCCAGCTCGTCGAGCTTGGCTTGATCCAGGGGTTCCTTCGCGACGAAGACCTGGGCGATCTGCTCGCCCATCTGCTTCGAGGACTTGGTGAGCCC
>JANORH010000145.1:0-6785 GCA_031415215.1 Alphaproteobacteria bacterium
CGATGGACACCGTGGCCCCGGGCACATGCTCCCGCGCCATGGCGTCGGCCATCCAGCCATCCACGAACGCTTCGAGACGCACCGGATCTAGCGGCGGCTGGGCAGATACCTTCGGCGGGATGACGCTCGGCGCGGCGACCCTGGTGGTTACCTTCGGTGAAACAGACCCGGACTGCAGTTGGGCATAAGGGATCGGTGCGCGCGGTGTCGCTGCTGCGGGCGCGGACTGAGCGCTTGCCGGACCGGCCAGAAAGCCTGACAGCATCATGGCCAGGACGGCCCACAGTTGTCGCTGATCGTTCAAGAGGCCCTCACAGCCAGTGACCATAGCATCTCGGTTGAGTCGCAGGGCTCATCACAGTCAGGACTTTGGCGAACGCTTGTAAGGTGACTGGCCAGCGGCGGCTTTGGGGGCCGATCAGTCCGTCCGGACCGGGTTTGCGAAGGCAAACAGCGGTAGCATCGGGCGCAACTCGCCGCCGATCCAGAGTTGCGGTTCGGAGGGTGGGCTAACCTTCTCGGCAATCTCCCGCGTCCGCACGCACTCACGCACCGCGCCGCCCAGTCCGGCAAAATCCCGCACGCCGCCCATCGACGACAGGAAGCAATCATCGAAATAGGGATACTTGTTGTCCTGCCCGCAGCCGAAAGAGGTGCGGTCAGGTCGGGCGGCGGTCAGTACCATGCGGTTGGGCTTGGCCAGGGTCCGCACATAGACGCCGGAGAAACAGGCCGAAATCACCACCACCGTCGGTCGCTGACCGCAGCTTTGGTCCAGCATGGTGGCCAGCACGCCAGGCTGGAGTATGCCCTGATCCAGCTGCGCGCCCTGGGGTGCTCCGTGCGAGGTCATGTAGAACAGACACCCGCCCTGGGCCTTGGCCGACAGGTCCATCATCGCCGCATAGATCCCACGCGCATCCGACTTCTCGGGGCGGGTATCATTGTAGCGCTCGGGCCGCACCGAGAACTGGCGCATGTTTGCGGTCTGGAACCCGACGCGGCCCAGCGCCAGGGTCACGTCGCGGCGCGCGTTGTCAAAGGCCTCGGTCGGTCCGCCGTCGTGGGCATGCCAGTCACCGGCCACCACCACCGCCGACCAGTCCGCAAAAGCCTGGGCGTTCGCTGCGCTCACCCCGACAATCCAGAAGGCTGCGATGAGGACGAGGAGGCGGCGCACAGGGCCGGCTTACGTCTTGTACTTGGTGAACGGGGTCGGGATCGCGGTGCCGGTCGCCTTGGCCAGCATACGGCCTTCCGGATCAAACAACTCGCCCTCGGTAAAGGCCACCTGACGACCCCACTTCAGCACCCGGCCGATGCCCTTGATCTTGCCGGGCGCGCCGGGTCGCAGGAAGCTGGTCTTCATTTCCAGCGTTGGCGCCACCGCCGTCATGCCCGAGGCCACCATGCAGGCCACGCTCATGCACTCGTCCAGCATGGCGCAGAGGTAGCCGCCCTGGATCTGCTTCATGGGGTTGAGCAACAGCTCGGCCCTGGCCTCGAACTCGACCTCCACCGACTTGGTCGCCTGGCTGACCCCGACGATGCGGAACCCCAGGGTCTGGGAGCCCGTGGGCTGGTTCTTGGTGCGCTGGAACCGCGCCAGAATGGCCTCGTCGGTGAGGGTCTCGGGCTCGGGACTCACAACGTCGCTCATTCAGCGGTCACTTCTTCCGGAATTGATCCAGGGAAACGATGGTGGCGTCTCCGGATTTGGTGGGGGGCTCCTCCGCCTTGGTCTCGACCGGCGCGACGATGGCGATCTTCGCCTCCCGCGGTGCCGACGGCGGGGCCTCGAACTGCAACAGGAACTGCACCGACGGATCATAGAAGCGCGTGATCGCCGCATAGGGCACCGACAGCCGCTTGGGCTGGCCGCCGAACTGCAGGGTGACCGAAAAGAACGTCTCGCCCGGTGCCAGGTCCCAGTACTGATGCTGCAGCACGATGGTCATCTCGTCCGGATACCGCGACAGCAGGTCGTTAGGCCCGGAAACTCCCGCCGCGTCGGTCTTGAAGGTCACATAGAGATGGTGCGCCCCCGGCAACCCCTCGGGCGAGGCCGCACGTTTAAGCGCAGCCTTGGCGACGCCCCGAAGCGCGTCCTGCGCCAGGGCCTCGTAGTTCATAAGATCCTGGACCGGCGGATCCTGGGCCATGGGCACTCCAAACAACAACGTCGATAGACCCTAGCGCGTGGCGCTTTCGGCGCAAGGCTTTGAGTTGGAACGAGCCGACGGGAGGAAAGGTGCTCTGAGGAAAGGTGGGAGGCTTCTGTTGGCAGGCGCCTCGCAATATTTGCCTGGAGACGGGAGGCGCGGTGCTCTGAGGATAGGTGGGAGGCTTCTGTTGGCAGGCGCCTCCCGGGCCCCGCCTAAGGATCTGAACCCCTAGGACTTAGGTCGGATGTCACCGAACCGCATTACGCGGCGAGGCGGACTTCCTCAGCGAAGTTATCGTTCGCATTTAGTTTAAAGACCCGGGACGGTGAGTCACGCCGAGAGAAAGCAACACCTTTAGACGTCTGTCGATGCTGATCGGCCCCGCACTGTCCGGCGATACCCGGGGAAAGATTGGTGGAGCCGCCGGGAATCGCACCCGGGTCCAGTCCGCTTATGACGTGCGCGTTTATCTCCATAGTCGGGCGAACCCGACCCAATACATATAGGGGGTCTGCGTTGAAAAATGAAGAACATAGCACGGCCTGTCGTTCGCGAAGCGCCGATGGAGCGCTGGATTTCGCGGAACGCCACCGGGGCTTCGTGGCCGGACCCGCCGCTTTCGGGGCCCCGGACCTAATCTTCAGGTCTTTAATACGACCGGAGTTTCCTGTGAAAAACCTGATGCACGCCGCCCGCCCGCTGGCGAACGACCTGTTCTCAAGCCTGTTGTTCGCCGCCCTGGTGGCGTTAGGGATAGAGGCGCAGACAGCTACCCTGGTGGCGATGGCGGTCGGGGTCGGCCACGTCATACTTTGGAAACTGCGGGGTAGACCCATCGCACCCCTGCAGTGGTCGAGTCTCGCCCTGGTGCTGACATTTGGAACCGCCAGCCTGTTCCTGCACGATATCCGCTTCCTGATGGCCAAGCCGACGGTGATTTATCTGATCCTGACGGTCATGATGCTCAAGCGCGGTTGGATGTTGCGCTACATGCCCCCGATCTCCATCGGCCATGGCGAGCGGCCGATGATCGTGTTCGGCTACGTCTGGGCGGGGCTGATGGCGGTGACCGGGGCCGCAAACCTCGTGGTCGCGGTCCAGTTCCCGCAAGCTTGGCCGGCCTTCCTGGCGATCTTCCCAACCGTGTCCAAGATCGCGTTGTTCGCGGTACAGTACGCCGTCATGCGGTGTCTCACGATCCGCAGCATGCGTACGCAGATGGCTTTCGCGCGAACGGTCTAAAAAACCTCGACGCCGCGCTGCAGCGACAGCACGCCGGTGCGCGATACCTCGACCAGGCCCAGGCCGCGCATCAGGTCGACGAACTTGTCGATCTTTGTGGGCGCGCCGGTCAGTTCGAACACAAAGCTTTCGTGCGTGGTGTCCACCACCTTGGCGCGGAAAATGTCGGCGACCCTGAGCGCCTCGACGCGCTCCACGCCTGCGCCACGCACCTTGATCAGCGCCAGCTCACGCTCCAGGCCATTGGGATCTTTGGTCACGTCCTGCACATGGCGCGTCGAGACCATCTTCTGCAGCTGGGCCTCGATCTGTGACAGCACCTGAAGCGTGCCACGCGTGACGATGGTGATCCGGCTGGTGTGGGCGTTGCCGTCAGTCTCGGCCACCGTCAGGCTGTCGATGTTGTATCCGCGCGCCGCGAACAGCCCGACCACCCGATGCAGCACGCCGGGCTCATTCTCCACCAGCACAGCAAACGTCGCGCGGCTCTCCTCCTGCTCGGCGTGGGCGAGGTCGTAGACGGAGGCGGGCTGGGTAGGGTCGGACATGAGTAGGGGTTCCTGATCGGTCGACGCTCAGGTGTCACAGGATGGGCCGGGTCGCAACAGGCAGAGATCAACCGCGCTCGCGCCGAGGCGTTGGCGATGGTCCAGGAACTCTGCCGGCTGTTCGGACTGACGCCGCCCGGGGACCAAAGACGGCGACCTCGACCTCATTCGGGACAGGGTTTGATTTTGGCGCAGCCGTCGGTCTTGAACGCCATAACCATCCGGCGAACATCGTCGCTGTAGCTGGACCAGTCGTCTGAGGCGCACAGGAAGGCGGCGTGTTTCGCCAGCCCGGCGGTGACGGTCGGTTCCCAGGAATCGTCAGCGGCGAGGGTCTGTTCCGCAGTATAGAGCAGATACTCCACATAGTTTTCGTAGGCGGCCTCCCGGGTCGTGCCGATGATGGCGCAATAGTTAGGCGAGGCCAGGTCCGGCTGAGTGATCGAGAGGTTGAGGAATTCGCGATAGATGTCGCGCGCTGACTGTTCCCGCTGAACGCGCTCTGAAGCATCGATCTGCAGTTTGACCCCTGCCAGAGCCCCGAGCGCCACCAGCACGGTGAAGGCCGCCGCGACAGCCTGAATGGCACCAGCGTGTGCATCCAGAAATCTGACCAGCGTCTTCATGATGTTCCAGCCTTGGGCTGCTGCTGGGTCGCGCAGTGGATTCCGCCGCCAGCTTCGCCGAGTGGGTCGATGTCCAAAAGCACGATCTCCCGTTCCGGGTGAAGCTTGGCCAGTGTGTCGCGAGCGATCTGATCGGTTCGATCATCGCCGAACTGGGCGCCAATGACCGCATCATTGCAGACGTAGTAGTTCACGTAGCTCGCCAGAAACGCGTCCTCACGGGAACGGACCTTCGAGGGCTCCGGTATGACGATGATCTCAAGTTTTCGTCCGGCGGCATCAGTCTGACGCTTCAGGATTTCATAGGTCTCAAAGGCGGCGCGGGAGAAAGGGTCTGCGGCGTCGCGACGGTCGGGGAGTTGGATCAGGACCTGACCCGGTCCGGCGAACCGGGCCAGCGCGTCAATGTGATAGTCCGTGATGTCCTCGCCGACGACGCCTGGCACCCATATCATTTTCGTGCCCCCGAGCGCCTTCAGCAGTCCGGCTCCGATCTGGTCGGCGGTTCCGCGGTTACGGTTGCGGTTGACCCAACAGCTCTTCGTGGCGAGGAGCGTTCCTGCGCCGTCGCTCTCGACACCGCCGCCTTCTCCGAACAGGCCGGACGCCAACAGAGGCGTTCCGAGGCGGGCCGCGACATGCTCGGCCACGTGGGCATCGCTTCGGTGGACCTGTTTGCCGCCCCAGCCGTTGAATTGGATATGGGCAACGGCCAGGTCACCCTTGGCGTTCTTAACGAATGTGGGTCCGGAGTCGCGGCACCAAAGATCTTCGGTCGGGATGTCCCACAGCTCGACGGTGTCCTCGAGGTGACGTCGCGCGGACGCGAACTGCGCGGCGCCCGTCAATACCACCACCGGTTCGAACTTCGCGATCGTATTGGCGATCAGGGCGATGCGATTTTGAACGCCGGCGAGGCTGCGACGGTCATAGACCTCAAGGCTCACGGGCCACTGCATGAAGGTGCGCTCGTGGAGTGCGCTCTCCGGCGGCATGGCAAAGCCGCCCGGTTCGGTTGTTGCCGGCTGCCGTGGGGCAGTGCAGGCCGATGCGCCGCCCAGGGCGATGGCTCCGCCGGCGACGCACGCGCCGATCAGGTTCCTGCGACCAATCCGCCCGCCGCTCATGTCGCCCCCCGACCCGCCGTCAAATCGACGCGCGAGCTTTACCCTACTGCAAACGTCCAGCCGTCTGAAAGCATGGAAGATCTATGTGGGTCGGCCAGCACGCGGCTTTGAAGCTGTCTGGATGTAGCCGGGTCGCAACAAGCAGGATCAGACCGACTGATGACAGAACGCTGTCACGATCACCTGTCAGGTTGAGGCTTCAACCCAAGGAGACAGTCATGCCCACCACCCAAGAGATCGCCAACGACCTGGTCGCCCTGTGCCGCGAAGGCAGATTTGATGAGTCCGGCGAGAAGTACTGGGCCGACGATGTTGTCAGCCTTGAAGCCGGCGAGGGCGACATGGCCCGCGTCGTTGGCAAGGACGGTGCGCGCAGCAAGGGCGAATGGTGGGCGGCCAACCACGAGGTCCACGGCGTGGTGGTCGAGGGGCCCTACGTCAACGGCGATCAGTTCGTCGTGCGTTTCAAGATGGATCTGACGCCGAAGGGCGACGAGCGCATGAACCTGGACGAGGTCGGCCTCTACACCCTGAAAAACGGGTTGATCGTCGAAGAGCAGTTCTTTTACGCCGGCTGAATGCCGCTTGCGCTGGCGGCGCTACCGGTCAAAATTCCACCTTGATGTCCTCGCTCCGCGTCCCCCAATCCCTGACTACCCGGCTCGGCGTCGAGACCGGCGATGCGGTGTTTCGCCATGAGTTGCTGGAGGAGCAGGCCCAGTCGTTGGGGAGGGCCGGGCGCAAGGTTGAGGCGGCGCTCATAGCCCTGGCCGCATACGAAGATGGCGAGGGCCGGTCCGCGCTGGTCAAGGCGGCCGCCAACACGGTCTGGGAGTTTCTGGTCCAGCGCGAGGTGATGGGGTTTCGCGACCGCAACGCCGTGGTCGCCCAGTACGCCATCCCTCGCGAGGTCATGGCCCGGATCGGCGCGCGCTGAGGCCAAGAACCGGCTTGGCTTACGCAGCGCGAGATGCGCCATTGTTGCGACAATCAAACACCTTGGGAATGGAACCTTTCAAATGGCGATTTCACTCTATGACGTCAGCGTGGCGTCCTACCTGCAGACCCTGGGTGCGG
>JANORH010000146.1:0-14045 GCA_031415215.1 Alphaproteobacteria bacterium
CCATGCCCCCCGCGCCGCGGGTTGGGGGGCGGGTAAACGCCCGGCCATGACGATGTTATTTGAGATTTGCGCTATCGAGGGAGTGGTTCGTGGGTGCGGTCTACATTATGGCCAGCCGCAAGTACGGCACACTCTATATCGGGGTCACGAGCGACCTCGCGAACCGCGTCGCGCAACATCGCGAAGGCGTGATGGACGGGTTCACGAAGCGCTATGGCGTTAAACGCCTCGTCTGGTTCGAACGGCACGACAGCATTGTGGTGGCCATCCAGCGGGAGAAGTCTCTCAAAAAATGGAAGCGTCGCTGGAGGGTCGATCTGATCGAGATGAACAATCCCGATTGGAATGACCTGTTTCCAGGTTTGTTTGTTGAAGCGGGCCCACTCTCGCACTTGCAACCACGCGAACTCTCCCTCTGACGTTTCAAGGGGAAGGTCGTCCTACACGGTTGCCTAACCACTACCAATGCTCCCAAACTACCCCGACCAAACAGGACACCCGAACCACATGCCCATCGCCGCCGCCAGGGTCTATTCGGAGGGCCACCGCCTGCGGCACCTGCGGCTGCATGAGATCGAGGACCGGGTGGTTCAGGCGCATCAGTTCGCCTGGATTGGCGTCGTGGATGCAACGGTCGACGAACTGGCGGTGCTGCAGGATCGGTTTGGCCTGCATCCCCTGGCGGTCGAGGACGCGCTCTGCGACCACCCGTTGCCCAAGGTCAGCGCCTATGGCGACCAGATCTTTGTGGTGTGCCGCACCGCGCGACTGGAGAACGAGGAGATCGTCTACGGCGAGACCTGCGCTTTTCTCTGCAAAAACTACATCATCACCCTGCGCCGGGGGTCCGAGCGCGGGCATACCGAGGTGCGCCGGCATCTGGAGAGTTCGCCGGCCATGCTGGGGCACGGTATCGCCTATGTGCTCTATTCCGTGCTCGACTTTATCGTGGATGGCTACCAGCCGATCGTCGACGAGATCGAGGAGGAGGTGCTGGCCATCGAACGCCGGGCGCTGGACACGTTCCTGAGCCGCGAGGATGTCACGCACCTGTTCAATCTTCGCCAGTCCCTGACCCGGTTCCGGCGGATGCTTGGTCCGATGGAGGAGGTCTGCGCCCGGCTGGAGCACCTGCACCTGCCCTTCATGGATCCAAGCGTGCGACCCTACTTCCGCGACGTCGGCGACCATCTGCGCCGGGTCTCCAGCGCCATCGAAGGTCTGCGTGATGTGCTGTCTTCGGTGTTCGAGGTGTCCAACCTGTTCGAACAGCAGCGACAGAACGATATAAGTCGTCGGCTGACGGCCGGCGCGGCGATCCTGGCGGTTCCAACCGCCTTCGCCGGGATATACGGCATGAATTTCGAGTTCATGCCGGAACTGCATTGGCGCTTCGGCTACTTCCTGATCGTGGGCGTGATCGTGACGCTGATGACAGGGCTATTCGTCGCGTTCCGTCGGGCCAAGTGGCTGTGACCGCGATCAGTTACGCAGGGTGAGGCCCAGCGTGATGGCCGAACGACCCACTCCGTCAAGGCGATGCCCGGCCATGATGTCCAGGTCAACCGTCCCTTCACCGGGCGTCCAGCGCAGCCCGATCTGGCCACCTGCGCGCCCACGATCCCTGTTGAATGCCTCTACCATCAAGCTGAGTTTCGATGTCAGCTGGCGTTCGACCTGGGCACCGACGAACGCCATGTGCCGGTGATTTCCGAGACGCGAGTAGAGCCAGCCCCCGTTGAGATTGACCCGCAAGTGTTCGCTGAGCTGCAACGCGAGGGGCGCGACCGCCGACGCCGTTTCGAGGCGGCCGGTGTGCAGGCTCCAACCGCCCGTCGCCCCAACGCCGACATCCAATCCCTTTTCGACGGATCGCAGGTTCAACTTGAAAGCTGGACCTACCATCGTGTCATCCTTTCGATCTGCTGAGTGCAGAATACTCGCCCCGAGCTCAAGGCGAGGCCACGCTCCACGGGTGCAGGCGGGCGAGGCATTCACCAATCCTCGCGCCGGACCAAATCGGGTCGCCCAAACCTCAACATGGCAGGTGCCCGGTGTTTCGACTGTGGCATCATCCACCACGTGCGCGCCACCGGCCGTCCAGGCTGTTTCGCCTCCGATCAATGCCAGGAAGACCCCGAGCAGCCCGCCGCGAGCCTGACCTCCGTTCCATGTTTTCATCCGGCCTCCCCTCCGAACGCGACGCCGTGAAAGAGCGACGCCAGCCTATGTCACTCGCCTTTCGACGAGCTGCCAGCTAGAGCCTGCGCCATGAGTGACGACGCTGTCCAGATCATCGCCCGCGGGCCCCGCGCCGACGCCGAGGCCGCCGCGTCGGCCATTGAGGCCGATCCCGCCACCGAGGCCCTGACGTTTTCGATCCTCGAAGAGGACGAGGACCGCGACGTCTGGCGGATAGACGCCTTTCCGACCGAACCCGAGGAACAGGCCGCCATCGAGACGATCCTGGCGCGCTATCCGACGCTGCGGGTGATCACCGAGGCGCTGGCCGATGCGGACTGGCTGGCGATGGCGCTGTCCGGATTACCGCCGGTGCGGGCCGGGCGGTTCTTTGTTTACGGGGCCCACGATGGCGGCCTGGCCCCGGCCAGCACCGTCAACCTGCGCATCGAAGCCGGCGCAGCGTTCGGGACTGGCCACCACGGAACGACGGTCGGCTGCCTGCTGGCGTTCCATGATCTGCTGAAAGCGCGGACGTTCCCGCGCGTTCTGGACGTGGGCTGCGGCACCGGGGTACTGGCGATCGCGGCGGCCCGGACCGGGTCGCCCATCGCGGTCGGCACCGACATCGATGCCCCCTCGGTCCGGATCGCCAACGAGAACGCCGAGTTGAATGGTGCCCGGGCCCGCTTCGTCCACGCTTCGGGCCTGAACGACCCTTTGATCCGGGGCGATGGCCCCTATGACCTGGCCTTCGCCAACATTCTGGCCCCGCCGCTGGTGGCATTGTCGCAGGATATCAAGCGGGCGTTGAAGCCGGGCGGTATCGCCATCCTTTCCGGGCTGCTGCGCACCCAGCAGCGCCGGGTGCTGGCGGCGTACACATCCAAGGGCTTCCGACTGGTGCGCCGCATCCACCGCGACGCCTGGGCGACACTGGTTTTGCGCAAGGGTTAGCCCACCGCCTTCTTCGCCCCAAGCAACACCAGCCAGTGCTGCTGGCGCACCTTGAGATGATCCAGCACACCCTGCGGGGTCAGGGCCTCATCGTCGATCCGCTCAAGCACCTCGAAACTGAACCCTGTCTCTCCGTGCGCGGTCCAGGCGGCCTGCATGGCGCGGTTGATATGGCCGCCGTTGCGCAGGCCGAACCACAGGCTGTTCTGCTGCGCGTCGACATTGCGCGAGCCTGCGGTCCAGACCTCTCCGGACGGCGTGCAGCGGACAGCGTAGACACCGGCGACGGCCTTGCGTTCCTTGTAGTCGCGGACCAGATCGCGCCGGGCAACCTTGTCCATGTCAGGTTTTCCGGACCAGCCGACAGACGCCGGCCACGGCCAGAAACAGCAACAGACCCATCGGCCCTAACATGAAAGTCAGGAACAGGCAGGGCACCAGCGCCCAATGCGGCACGCCCCACTTCGGCGCGACCTCGGCCTCCCAGGCACCGACCCACAGGTCGAAAGCCAGATAGTGGACCCAGCCCACCAGCATGACCGAGGGGTTGCTGAAGGCGACCGCAAGACCGTCGAGGCTTGTGAAGTCCATCGGTGCCCCGGACGAAATCCGGCTGATCATCAAGCCTGTGTACGCAACCGCCAGCAGGACGCCGACACCGCGCGCTGCCAGGATAATCGGACCTCGCCGAAGCGGTGCCAACGCCAGCAACAGCCAACCGGCCATGGCACCGATGTTGGTGAATGAGAACAGGGTTTCGATGTTCATCAGGACGTCCCTCGGTTTTCAGGTCTTGTCGCAGATTCAGTGCCTACATTATTTATATCCGGGTATTATTGGGCCGTAAAGCGGCGTTTGCCCCGTCGTCGCGATACGCCTAAATCTCTCCCATGCTCCAGACCTTCAATGAAACCACCGACCGTTCCTTTGGTGCCAAGCATGTGCCGCTGATCCGCCAGGCCATGGCGGCGCAGGGCCTCGATGGCTTTCTCGTGCCGCACGAGGACGAACACCAGAACGAGTATCTGCCCGCCGCCAACGACCGGTTGGCGTGGGCGACAGGCTTTACCGGCTCGGCCGGTGCCGCCGTCATCCTCAGAGAGAAAGCCGCAGTGTTCGTCGATGGTCGCTACACGATCCAGGTCCGCGATCAGGTCGATGCCCAGCTGTTCGAGATCCGCGATCTGGTCGACGGCGGGGTGCCCGCCTATCTCGAAGCCGCTACCGGGGCCGGCCAGAAAATCGGCTACGATCCGCGCCTGCACAGCCCGGATGCTCTGGCGCATCTAAAGGCAGCGGCGGCCCGCGCCGGGTCTGAATTGCTGCCCGTGAACGACAACCCGCTGGATCAAGCCTGGGGTCAGGCACGACCCGGCCAGCCGCAGGCCCCGGTCGTGCCGCACGCGCTGGACTATTCCGGTGAGGAGTCCAACGCCAAACGCGCCCGGGTCGGGGCCCTGATCGCGCTGCGGGGCGGCGAGGCAGCGGTGCTGACGGCGCCGGCCTCGATTGCCTGGCTGTTCAACGTGCGCGGCGGTGATGTGATCCGTTCACCCCTGCCCATCGGACAGGCAATCCTGAACAAGGACGGCACCGCGCGGCTGTTCCTGGATCCGGCCAAGGTGACACCGGACTTGCCGGCCTGGCTGGGCAATCAGGTGACGCTGGAAACCCCGGACGACCTGCCCGGTGCCCTGGCTGAACTCAAGGGCCGGCACGTGGTCATCGACCCGGCACAGTCCTCGGCCTGGTACTTCGAGGCCCTGAGCACAGCCGGCGCGACCATTATCAGATCCGAGGACCCCTGCGCCCTGCCCCGCGCCTGCAAGAACGCCGTAGAGGTTCAGGGCACCCGGAACGCCCACATCCGCGACGGGGCGGCGCTGACCCGGTTCCTCCACTGGCTGGCCACCGACGGCCAGACCAATCCGCTCGATGAGATCAGCGCGGTCCGCAAGCTGGAGGCCTTCCGTCAGGCGACGGGGGCCATGAAGGACCTGTCATTCGACACGATCGCGGGCGCGGCCTCCAACGGCGCGCTGCCCCATTACCGGCCCACCGAACGACTGAACAAGAGAGCCGATCCGGGAACGCTGCTGCTGGTGGATAGCGGCGGCCAGTATCTGGACGGTACCACCGATGTCACCCGCACCGTGGCCATCGGTGAACCGTCGCCTGAGATGTGCGAGCGCTTCACCCTGGTGCTCAAGGGGCATCTGGCGCTGGCACGGGTGCGATTCCCGGCGGGCACTACCGGCTCACAACTGGACGTGCTCGCTCGCATGGCGATGTGGCAACAGGGACTGGACTACGACCACGGTACAGGCCATGGCGTGGGCTCCTATCTAGGGGTCCACGAAGGCCCACAGCGTATCGCCAAGGCGCCGAACACGGTGGCGCTGCGCCCGGGGATGATCCTCTCCAATGAGCCGGGGTACTACAAGGAGGGTGCCTACGGCATCCGGATCGAGAACCTGCAGGTGGTGACCCCTGCGGCGGCGATCCCGGGCGGCGAGCGGCCCATGCTGGGCTGGGAAACCCTGACCCTGGCGCCGATTGACCGGCGGCTGATCGTGGCGGCCATGCTGTCGGCAGAGGAGCGCGATCAGTTGGACGCCTATCATGCCCAGGTCCGCGATGTGATCGGACCGCTGGTGGAGCCCGAGGTTCGCGACTGGCTCAACGAGGTAGCGAGGCCAATCTGATGACCCACGCCGCGAACGCCCAGCAGGCGACCTACTGGAACGAAGGCGCAGGTCCGACCTGGGCCGACCTGCAGGCACCGCTGGACCGTCAGTTGGCTCCACTTGGCCAGGCGACGATGGCCGCACTGTCACCGAGGCCCGGTGAGCGGGTTCTCGATATCGGCTGCGGCACAGGAGCGACCAGTCTGGATCTGGCCCGGGCCGTGTCACCGGGCGGTCAGGTAACTGGCGCGGACATCTCCCGAACATTGCTGGAGGTGGCCCGAAGGCGTTCGGAAGGTTTGGACGGCGTTGAATTTCTAGAGGCTGATGTCCAGACACACCGTTTCACCCCCGCCACCTTCGACGCAGTCTTCTCACGTTTCGGGGTGATGTTTTTCGACGACCCCGTGGCCGCCTTCGACAACATTCACCGCGCCCTGAAGCCCGGTGGGCGGCTTGCCTTCGTGTGTTGGCGCACACCGGGGGAGAACCCGATCATGTCGCTGCCGATGGCGGCGGCGATGGCGAATTTGCCGCCCCTGGCAACGCCCTCGCCACCTGTGCCCGGCGCACCCGGGCCCTTCGCTTTTGCGGATCCGGACCGGGTGCGAGGCATCCTGGCCGACGCTGGATTCGCTGATGTGCTCGTGACGCCTACAGACAAGAAGGTCGGCGGTGGTGATCTCGAGACGATGCTGGCGATGTCATTGAAGGTCGGGCCGCTCGGGGCCCTGCTTCGCGAGCACCCCGAGCATCGAGACGGAGCCATCGCCGCGGTCCGCGAAGCTCTGGCGGCCCATGACGGTCCGGATGGCGTAATGTTGGGGTCGGCCACATGGATTGTGACAGCGAGGGCTTAGGATGCGTGGACCCCTGTTGATCCTTGCTGTTGCGGCTATCGCCCTACCGGCAGCCGCCGCGCCGGGGGATGACGCTCCGATCCTGGCGACGGTGCAGCAATTCTTTGACGCCCTGGCCAACCGGGATACTGCCACGATGCGTAAGATCGTCCTGCCCGGCAGCATCCATACTGCCGTCCGGTCGCAGGCAGACGGCACGTCAGTCGTCGGCCGCATGATCGCCGACGAAACGTTCAACAAGGAAATTGGTCCCGGATATCTCGAGCGGATGTGGGCACCGGTGGTATCGCGTCGCGGGTCGATGGCTACGGTTTCCGCCCCTTACGAGTTTCAGTTGAATGGCAAGACCACCCACTGTGGCGTGGATGTCTTCGGCCTGGTCCAGGTCGAGGGGACATGGAAGATCGCCAGCCTGATGTGGACCCAGGAGCCGGATGCCTGCCCCGAATTGAAGGCGCGGAAGTAGTTTCTATCCGCCCACGATCACCAGCCACTCATCCTCGGTGATGACCTCGACGCCAAGATCGGTAGCGGTCTTAAGTTTCGAGCCAGCCCCCGGTCCGGCGACAACCAGGTCGGTCTTCTTCGACACCGAGCCCGACACCTTGGCCCCGAGGCCCTCGGCCTGAGCCTTGGCCTCGTCGCGGGTCATCTTTTCCAGAGCGCCCGTGAAGACGATGGTCTTGCCCGCGACGGCAGTGTCGGTTTTCGGGCGTTCAGCGGGGATGACACGAAGTTCGGCCATCAGGGCATCGACCAGCCGTTCATTGTGATCTTCGCCGAAAAACTCGGCAATCATGCGCGCGGCAACCACGCCGACGGCATCGACCGAGGCCAGTTCGAGGAACGCCTCGCCGGGTGTTTCACCTGCAGCCTGACGCGCCGCAGTCTCAAAGTTCCGCCAGTCCCCGAACCGCGCATCAAGGGCCGCGCGGGCGCGGGCGTTCAGCTTCGGGATCGCCAGGTGCAGGTGGCCGTCCAGCGAAATGTCCGGCGGGATCAATAACGGCTGACCGGCGCGGGCGAAGTCCAGCACGGCCTGCACCGCCGTCGGTCCCAGACCCTCCAGATCGGATAGCTCGGCATAGACCGGACCCGCCCGTTGGGCGGCTGCGGCTCTGGCGGTGACGACAAACGCCTCAGCCGTCTCGAAGTGCCGCGCCAGCGCCAGCGAAGTGGTCTCGCCCACATGCCGGATGCCCAGCCCATAGATGAAGCGGTCGAGCGCGATGTCGCGCCGTGTTTCGATGCTCTCGATCAGGTTGCCGACGCTGGTCTCACCGAAACGATCAAGGGCCAGCATTTCATCCCGGCGCATATGCAGGCGGAAGATGTCAGCGGGGGTTTCGATCCAGCCCAGCTCATGGAATGCCGCCAGCTGCTTCTCGCCCAGCCCCTCGATATCGAACGCACGGCGCGAGACGAAGTGGCGAAGGTGGGCCAGTCGCTGGAACGGGCACGCAAACTCGCCGGTGCAGCGTCGCACCACGGTCTCGGCGCCCGCCGCAGTGGTCTCGCGCGCCAACAGTGTTTGTAATGGGCATGGGCAGTGGGTCGGAAAAACGAACGGCACGGGGCCCCGCGGCTCGTCTTCCACCACGCTCACGATCTGCGGGATCACATCGCCGGCGCGCTGGAGGACGACCGTGTCACCAACCCTGAGGCCCTTACGCGCGATCTCGTCGGCATTGTGAAGGGTGGCGTTCTCGACCACCACGCCGCCCACTGTCACCGGGCGAAGGCGGGCCACTGGCGTGATAGCACCGGTGCGTCCCACTTGAATGTCGATGGCCTCCAGCACCGTGCGGGCCTGCTCCGCCGGGAACTTGCGCGCGATCGCCCAGCGCGGCGTGCGGGTGATGAACCCCAGCCGTTGTTGCCAGTCCAGCCGGTCGACCTTCAAGACCACCCCGTCGATGTCGTAGGCGAGCTTTGGCCGGGCGACTTCCATGCGGGCGTAGGCATCCAGCAAACCCCTGGCGTTCTCGACGCGCACACTTTCCGGTGTGGTCTGGAGGCCCCAGGCTTTCAGCAGCTTCAGCGCCCCCCACTGGGTTTCAGCGAACCCGTCGCTGTGCAGGCCCCAGGCATAGGCGAAGAATCGCAGGGGCCGCGACGCCGTGATTTTGGGGTCGATCTGCCGCAAGGAGCCTGCCGCCGCATTGCGGGGGTTGGCATACAGCTTCTGTCCGGCCTCGGTTGCCGCCGCGTTCAGCGCCCGGAAGCCATCGTGGCCCAGGTAGATTTCGCCGCGAATCTCGATGACGTCGGGCCAGCCGGCGCCTGCCAGCTGCTTGGGGACATCGTCGATGGTGCGGACATTTCGGGTGACGTCCTCGCCGACCTTGCCGTCGCCGCGCGTGGCCGCCTGGACCAGCAATCCCCGCTCATATCGAATGGAACAGGACAGGCCGTCGATCTTGGGTTCAGCCGTGTAACCCACGGTCTCGTCCGACGAGAGCCTCAGAAACCGGCGGATGCGGGCGTCGAACTCAACCGCCTCCTCATCGGCAAAGGCATTGTCCAGACTGAGCATCGGCACGCCGTGTTCGACGGGTGAAAACTGCTCCGCCCGTGCGGCCCCCACACCGATTGACGGCGAATTGTCCCGAACCAGGTGCGGAAACCGCGCCTCGATCTGCTGATTGCGGACCTTCAGGACGTCATAGTCGGCATCCGAAACCGTGGGATCATCCTGCTGATGATAGCGAATATCGTGAGCAGCGATCTCATCAGCCAGCGCGGTCAACGCCGCGAGCGCTTCAGCTTCGGTGAGGGTCTCGACGGGCGACGGCATAGCAAACCTCTAACGCCATCACGTCTTGCCGGACAGAGAACAAATTGCCAACCTATTCCTCTGCAGTCTCAGCCGGGAAAGGGGACCGCGCCCCGCACAGGGCGTGATGGAAAGGCAAACGCCGCCATCCGTCACGTCGCCAGGCAGGCTGTGACCACCTCTGGCCGCTGGGCGATCACCGTCAGATAGGCCCGCAGAGCGCTATCCGGACGCGTTCTGCCCTGCTCCAGATCTCGCAGTCGGGCGAGGTTGATCTGATAGGCCTTGGCGAACTCAGCCTGGCTGAGGCCGGTCTCTTTTCTTGTCAGTCTGACGAACCGCGCATCAACCATACGATCCAGTTCATCCTCGGTCAGAGGCAGATTGTCAGGATCGGACTCCGCCGCCGCCGTGATCTCGGCATCGGTCATGGTCTCGAGCCGCCGTCGCTGAACCTCCGTCAACTGAGGCGGATTGTCGGCATCTAGAGTGAACCTAACGAACGCCATATTTCCGCAACTCCTGAGTATTCGCCCGGCGCGCCGAGATCACCCTGACGACCGAGCCGCGACGCGTATAGACGAGCGTAAACACGTTTTCCCCGATGCGACCCACAGCTTTGCGTCGAGGCTCTCCATCGGCGTCTCGACTAACGTCGATGTCCAACAGAAGCGGATCGCTGAAAACTGCGACAACGACATGGAATGTCAGACCATGTTTCTGCTCGTTCAAAGCCGCCTTGGCCGGGTCCCACTCAAATTCCATGGCCGTCAGTGTCCACCTTATACGGAATTTCCGTATAATTCACAAGCCATCCTTACGCATCCATCAGCGCCCGGGCAGCCGCCCTCGCGGCGCAGGTGACGACAGCACCAGCTGCGATGGCTGAACATGCGATCAATGTGAACACATGCGGAACATCTACCTTGACGTCAACCCCCGATCGAGGCGGCAGCACGCCCTTCATTGCGTCCAGTCCACGCCGAGCGAAGCATTACGATGGCCGCATAGAGCACCACCACGCACACCAGCCAGCGCAGGGTCTCGACCGGCATTTCCTTGACCACGAAGGCCGCCACCAGCACCGCCGGTATTGCCCCCAACGCCAGACCGACGCCGATCCTCAAGTCGACGTCCCCACGCCGCACGTACCCGGTGCCCGCGGCCGCCGCCGCCAGGGCGCCGCCTCCGGCCATGATTGGGAAACACAGCCGGGGATCCATGCCCATAAGTGAAAGCATCACAAGCATCGGGGCGTAGTGGCCGATCCCGAAATTCAGCAGCACGCCAAACCCGAAGCTGGCGGCTATGGCCAGCAGCATTTGCGGCAGCGGCAAGCTGCCCGCCATCCCGCCACTCGGCATGAAATGCAGGTTGGTCGCCGCATAGGCGCCGGCCGCGAGAATCAGGCCGATGCCGACCAGAGCCTGCACCACCGCCACCCGAGTCTTCGTCGCCAATGGAACGCCGACCACTGCACCGGCCAGCAGCGCCACCATGCAGCCCACGAGCAGCACTGGATCGACTGACACCCCGAGCAGCACCAGGAAGATCAGCGCCTGGACCAGTGTGGGAAGGGAGTAGCCAACAATCATCGTGGCCGGGATCAGCTTGTCAGGGACGAGTTTGCGGAACTTGAACCAAGCTGTCGTCGGCGCGAACGAGCCGATGCCAAGGGTGTCGAAGAAGTTGGTCACCGCCCCGAGCAAAATGGCCTCCATCCGGGGCGCGGTGCGTTGGGCGAGAACCGCCCTCAGCAGGTGGGTTCCGAAGTAAACGGTCGCCAACCCGACAACCAACAGAATCGCGATGAGCATCGACGGTCCCCCGTTTTGCCTATCCTATCCCATCGAAGATTGCCGGCTAGCTCTCACGCATCCATCAGGGCCCTCGCCGCCGCTCGTGCCGCGTCGGTGATGCTGGCGCCGGCCAGCATGCGGGCGATTTCCTCTTCTCGTTCAGGGGCACCCAGAACCTCGACAGCCGTGCGCAAACGCTCGCCCTCCCCGGCCTTGACGATCCGCCAGTGGGCCTCGGCGCGTGCGGCGACCTGCGGGCTGTGGGTGACCACCAGTACCTGGGCATTGGCGGCCAGGCGTTTCAGACGCAAGCCCACCGCATCGGCCACCGCGCCGCCGACTCCTTGATCCACCTCGTCAAAGATCATCAGCGGTTGTGCCCCGGTAGCTCGCCCGGCCAGCGAAGCCTTTAGCGCCAGCGCGAACCGCGCCAGTTCACCACCCGAGGCGATGGCACCCAGATCCCCGAATGGCGCGCCCGGATTGGTGGAAATCTCGAACGCCGTGCGATCCATACCCGCCGGTCCGGCTCGGTCCTCGATCAGCGGCTCGACGGCAACGCGGAACCGGGCCTTGTCCAGCTTGAGCGGTGCCAATTCCGTCATCACCGCCTGGGACAGGCGCTCACCCGCTTCCTGGCGACCCGCCGTAAGTCGGGCGGCGGCAGACAGGTATGCTGTGCGCGCCGTCGCCAACCGGACCCCGGCAGCTTTCAAAGTTGCCTCGGAGGATTCAGCCGCGCGCAGTCGCTCGGCGAACGCAAGCCTTAATGACGGCAGCCTCTCGACGGCGACGCCCAGCTTGCGTGCCAGACCACGAAGTTCGAACAGGCGTTCCTCGGTCTGTTCGAGCCGGTCGGGTTCAAAGTCGAAGGCCAGTGCCGCCGCATCGATCGCCGACTCAGCCTCTCCGGCCTCGTTCAGGACCCGGTCGATAGCTTCCGATGCGACGATCAACCGCTGGACGGCTGCGCCGTCTTCCGCAGCGCCCGCCGTTACCGCCCGCTCCCGCGCTCGCTCCAGGGCCCGGATGGCACCCGCGACCTTGCTGCCAAGCCCGTTGAACACGGCGCGCGCAGTGCTGATGTCGGCCAGCGCCTTTTCAGACGCTCCAAGTACAGCCCGCTCCTCAGCCAGGGCGGTCTCTTCCCCGTCGCGCGCATCCAGCCGGTCAAGTTCGGACAGGCGCAGCGTTAGCTCTTCGGTGTCGGCCACCCTGCGGGCTGCCTCGGCCAGCAGCACCTCATACTGTTCACGCGCCTCGCGCCAGCTTCGCCAGTCGGCGGCGACGCGTGCGGCCGGTACCGCCAGATTACCGTAGGCGTCGAGCAGGGGGCGATGGGTTCGCGCGTCGAGCAACCCGACCGTCTCGTGCTGGCCATGGACTTCCAGCAGCGCCTCACCCAGCTCTTTCAAGACCCCGACGCCCGTGGCCTGATCGTTGACGAAGGCGCGGCTGCGGCCATCGGCCGACAGATTTCGTCTCAGGACCAGATCTTCGTCACGGGCATAGACCAGCCCCCTGGCCTCCAGCAGGTCCCAGACAGGATGATCCGGCGGCGGCGCAAAGGCCGCACTAGCCACAGCCTGGGCCGCGCCGCGTCGCACAAGGCCCGCATCTCCGCGAGCCCCGGTCGCCAGGCCGAGAGCGTCGAGAATGATGGATTTCCCCGCGCCGGTCTCACCGGTCAACGCCGTCAGGCCCGGACCGATGGACAGGTCCAGCGCCTCGATCAGCACAATATCGCGGATTTGCAGCCCAATCAGCATGACGCACAGGATCGTACGGAATCAGGCGCGATAGAAGGGGGCGGACGTGTTTTGTTCTCGCCGCCCATTCGAAAGGTCGATCTACTTGGCTTCCGCGTCCGGCAATACGCCCTTATCCTTCTTGCCGAAGGGCATCCGGAAGATCGAACGCTTGTCGGTGTTCTTCAATGAGGACACGGCAGCATTCGGTTCTATGGCCTCGGGAGGCGTGACCGTCTTGTTCTTGTCCTTGGTGAAGGGAATCTTGAACAACCGGCCGCCGCCTGACTTCGGCTCCACGGCGGGCTTCAAGCCCTTGCTGGTCAGCAGCCGGTGCGCATCGCCGTACCAGGGGTCGCCGGGATAGTTGAAGCCCAGCACGGCGCCGTTGCGGTTGGCTTCGTCCAGCAAGCCCAGGGTCAGATAGCTCTCCACCAGCCGGTAAAGCGCCTCCGGCGTGTGGGTGGTCGTCTGATAGCGATCAATCACGGTACGGAATCGATTCGCCGCCGCCAGAGTGTCACCCTGATTCAGATAGTAGCGGCCGATGGTCATTTCCTTGCCGGCCAGCTGGTCGTTGACCATGTCGATCTTCAGCCGCGCATCAGCAGCGTACTCGGTGCGCGGAAACCGCTGGACCACGTCGCGCAGATTATCCAGTGCCTGGGCGGTCGCGGCCTGATCGCGGTTCACGTCGACGATCTGTTCGAAGTAGCAGATGGCCTTGATGTAGTGGGCGTAGGCGGCGGTGGCGTTGCCCGGATAGAGCTGCATGAACCGGTCCGCATCGGCGACCGCCTCAGGATAGTCGTTGCCCTGATAGTGCGCGTAAGCCTGCATCAGGATCGACCGCCTGGACCACTCCGAATAGGGGTGCTGGCGCTCCACCTCCTGGAAATAGCCGACGGCCTGGCTCCACTGACGACGGTCAAGCCGGTCTGCACCGGTGGCGTAGAGCAGCTCAACCGGGCGCTCCTCATAGGCAAGGCGCGGCTTTTTCTTGTTCCCGGCACAGGCCGAGAGCGCCAGCGCGCACA
>JANORH010000147.1:0-2044 GCA_031415215.1 Alphaproteobacteria bacterium
GCGCCACTGGCTCTCGATCATGGATCTCGGCGACGGAACCGGACTGGCGATGCGGGGCCGGTTCTGGTGGATGGGTCCGGCGGCTCTGGCCCTGAAGCGACGCCTCGATCTGGGCTTCATCGACCGGATGCGCGCACCGTCAGGCGACATGCTTCAGGATTGAGACCAGCTTGCGGGTCCGGTCCGAGAACAGGGCCGGCGTGTAGAACGCCCCCGCCAACCGCTTGCCGATCTCGCCCCGCGTTGGGTAGGGCGCGATCATCCCTGTCAGCTGGCTCAGCTTCAGCCCCGCCGACAGCACCAGCGACCAGAGGTGGATATGGTCGCCTGCGTGCCGCCCGACCAGGGTCACCCCCAGCACCTTGCCCTTGGCCGTGGTGATCAGCTTGCCAAAGCCCCGGGTATCGCCTTCGGCCTGGGCGCGGTCATTTTCGGTGAACTCAAACGTCTGGACGCGGATATCCGCACCGTGCGCCTTGCGGGCCTCAGCCTCGCCCAGTCCGATCGCCGCCAGCTCCGGATCGCAATAGGTCACGCGGGGAACCGCAAGCGTGTCGGCATTCACCGGCAGGGCAAAGATGGCCCGCCGCACCACCAGCGAGGCGTGGGCCCCGGCCAGATGCGTGAACTGGCCACGACCCGCCGCGTCCCCCACCGCAAAGACCCGACGGTTCGAGCTGCGCAGCGACCGGTCGGTGATGATCCCATTGCGGTCGTGAGCGATCCCGGCCTTGTCCAGATCCAGCCCCTCCAGCGAGGGCGTGCGCCCCACTGCGACCAAGAGGTGCGTGCCGGTGACCCGGGTTTCCCCCTCGGCGTGCTGCAGGATGATCGTCGGGCCGGCTTCCACCCGGATCGCCTTGTGGCCGGCCAATAGCTCAACGCCGTCGGAGCGAAGCTGGTCCAGCACCACCCTGGCCGCTGCGGGGTCTTCGCGCCCCAGGATCTCCGCAGCTTCGATGATGACCACCTCAGAGCCCAGCCGTCGGAACGCCTGACCCAGCTCGACGCCGATAGGGCCACCCCCCAGAACCATCAGCCGTTCCGGAAGCGCCTTCAGCTCGAAGATGGTCTCGTTGGTGAGGTGCGGCGTTGTGTCCAGCCCCGGGATAGGCGGGATCATCGCCCGCGATCCGGTGGCTACGACGATCTTGCGCGCCTCGACCCTGAAGCGGTCGCTGGCCACCGTTCGGGCGTCGACGAAACGGGCCGACTCGCGGATCACCTGGACGCCGAGACCCTCGAACCGCTCCTGACTATCGACCGGCGCGATGGTTTCGATGGTGGCGTGGACGTGGGCCATGACCCTGGCGAAATCGACACTCACCGATTTTGCCGTGACCCCCAGGCGGGCGCTGTGCCGGGCCTCGTGGGTCGCGCTGGCGGCCGCGATCAGGGCCTTTGAGGGCACGCAGCCATAGTTCAGGCAGTCGCCCCCCATCTCGCCCTTCTCGAACAGGACCACTTTCAGACCCAGCTGGGCCGCCCCCGCAGCGACGGACAGGCCGCCTGAACCGGCACCGATAACGGCGATGTCGGCCTTGATCGTCTGGCTCACAGGCTCTTTCCCGACTTGGCGCGAACGCGCTGGTAAACCGTCGTCGTCAAGGTCAGCAGTCCTAGGGCAACCAGCGGCAACAGCACCTTGGGTGAGAAGATCACGCCCAGATCGGGCGTCTGGCCCTGCGCCAGCAGTTCCCCGATCCCCGCGCCGATGCCACTGTAGATAAAGGTCGCCGGCATGATGCCGATGAAGGTGGCCAGGGCGTATGCACGCAACGGCGCGTGCGCCAGCGCGGCGGCCACATTGACCAGCCAGAACGGTGCCAGCGGGATCAGCCGCAGCGTCAGGATATAGCCGAACGCACCCGCCTGAACGCCGTCGATCACCGACTTCAGCCGACCGCCGGAAGCTTCTGCCTTGTCGCGCAACGCCTGACCCAGCGAGGTCTTGACCGCATAGAACACCAGAATGGCCCCGGTGGTGGCGCCGATCACCGTGGCCACGCCGCCGACCCAGGTTCCGAACAGATATCCGCCCGCC
>JANORH010000148.1:0-1737 GCA_031415215.1 Alphaproteobacteria bacterium
GTCGCTGGCCGCGCGGGCGGCGTCCTTGGGGGGGTTGAGAGCACGCATTGGTCAGGTCCTTCTTGCGGGCAGCGGCGGGGCCGCCGTCGGACCTAACGCCCGGCCGCCTCGTCGGTTGCCGCCCAACCCCGAGCGTTGCGCAGGCGCACCCCGCTGGCGTGAAGGCTGGAAGACCAGACGTCCTTCAGCGGGCTCAGGCATTCCATGACCTGCAACTCGACTCCATGGGCGGCCAGGAGGGCGGGCAGATCGGTGAGGGTCTCGACGGCCAAGGGCGTGACCGGCTGGCGCGAGACCCACATGCCCGCGTCCGCCAAGTCTTCAAAGGTCTCCGGCGGCAGGTCGTAGCGGTAGAGGGTCTGGCGGGTCAGCCGCTCGAGCCAGGCGTCCTCGATGTGAGCAATCACCCGGGCCTGGCTTTCCCCAAACCAGCGCTCGCGGTCCGCCGGCGTCGTGGCGGTGGTTTCCCACAGCAAAATGCGCGGACAGTCGCGGGGAAAGAGATAGAGCGGCTGGGTCGTGTCATCGATGGCCCAGACCAGAGGGCCGTTGAGCCACCCTCGGCGCGGGGGCCGCACAGACGGCGTCCCGACCGGCCTGGGAATGAAGCAGGCGATGCCCGGATCCTCGCTGAAGTGAAATAGCCGCATGGCGGCGAGGGTGTCACAGGGCCACCACGTTGCTCAAGGTGCCCTTTCCCTGTAGTCAGCCCGCCAACCTGTTCCCGGAAAGCCCAATGACCGAACTCTACGACGTCGCCGCCATCGGCAACGCCATCGTCGATGTGATCGCCCCGGCGAGTGACGACTTCCTGGCGGAGAACCGCATGGACAAGGGGTCCATGATGCTGATCGACGAGGCCCGCGGCGTCGAGCTCTACGGCAAGATGGCCTCCGGGATCGAGGCCTCTGGCGGATCGGCCGGCAACACGATCGCGGGCGTCGCCAGCTATGGTGGCAGGGCCGCCTATCTTGGCAAGGTGGCGCAAGACCAGCTGGGCGATGTCTTCGCTCATGACATGCGGGCCATCGGCGCCCACTTTGACACCCCGCGGCTCATCGGCGGGCCTGCGACCGCCCGGTGCCTGATCAATGTCACCCCCGATGGGGAACGGACCATGTCCACCTATCTGGGGGCCTCTACGGAATTCGCCGCCGACGATGTCGACGCCGGCGTGATCGAGGGGGCCAAGATCGTCTATCTGGAAGGCTATCTGTTCGACGCCGAGGCCGCCCGGCGGGCCTTCGCCAAGGCCGCGGGCCTGGCCCGTGGCGCCGGGCGGATGATCGCCATCACCCTGTCCGACGGGTTTGTCGTGGAGCGCCACCGCCAGGCCCTGCTGGGATTCATCGAGAGCCAGGTGGATCTGGTGTTCGCCAATGACACCGAGCTCACCGCCCTGTTCGAGACCGACGACTTCGAGGCCGCCATGGCCCAGGTCCGCAGCAAGGTGAAAATCGCCGCCGTGACCCGCGGCGCCAGCGGATCCCGCATCGTCGCAGGGGACGAAACCTTCGATGTTTCAGCCTTCCCGGTGGAAAAAGTCGTGGACACGACCGGCGCAGGCGACCAATACGCAGCCGGTTTCATGTTCGGCCTCGCCAAGGGCCGGTCGCTGAATGTCTGCGGTCAGCTCGGCTCGCTGGCGGCGTCAGAGGTGATTTCGCACTATGGACCGCGTCCGCTGGTCAATCTGAAAGACCTGGCGGCGTCGAAAGGACTCTAGCCTATGGCCCG
>JANORH010000149.1:0-2938 GCA_031415215.1 Alphaproteobacteria bacterium
TCTATCGGCTGTTTGGGTAGATCAGGCGATGGCGCTGCTGGCCATCTCCGCCTACCGTCCCCCAATGAAGATGCCTGCGCCGGACCCCGCATTGATCGCCCGAAAGGCCGAGATCGTGCGGGCGTTGTCGCAGATCGTGCCCGGCGAGGGCGTTGTCAGCGAAGGCTCCGACCTGGTTCCCTTCGAGAGCGACGGGCTGTCTGCCTATCGACAGGCACCCATCGCGGTAGTGTTGCCGGAAACCACGGAGCAGGTCGCCCGGATATTGCGGTGGTGTCAGGCCAACGGAGTCAAGGTCGTACCGCGCGGGGCGGGGACCTCGCTGTCCGGCGGTGCGCTGCCGCTGGCCGACAGTGTTGTGGTGGGATTGTCGAAATTCAACCGGGTGCTCGAGGTCGACTACGCCAACCGATGTGCGGTCGTGCAACCGGGCGTCACCAACCTGGCGATCACCGGGGCTGTGGAGGCCGATGGGTTCTACTACGCCCCAGACCCCTCCAGCCAGATCGCCTGCACCATCGGAGGCAATGTGGCGGAGAACTCGGGCGGGGTTCACTGTTTGAAATACGGCCTGACCACCAACAACCTGCTGGGCTGCGAACTGGTGTTGATGAGCGGCGAAATCGTGCGCCTGGGCGGCAAGGTGATGGACGCCGACGGCTATGACCTGCTGGGCCTCGTCACGGGCTCAGAGGGTCTGTTGGGCATCGTGACCGAGGTGACGGTGCGCATCCTGCCCAAGCCCGCCACTGCCAAGGCGATGCTGTTGGGTTTTCAGTCCGTCGAGGCGGCCGGTGCCCTGGTGGGAGACATCATCGCCGCCGGTGTCATACCGGCGGGTCTGGAAATGATGGACAATCCGGCGATCCGGGCGGCGGAGGCGTTCGTGCGCGTGGGCTACCCGGTGGACTGCGCAGCGTTGTTGATCGTCGAACTGGATGGGCCGGTAGCCGAGTGCGATGAACTTGCCGATCTTATCCGGACAATGGCGGCGGCCCGCGGCGTCACCTTCGAACGTGTGTCGCAGTCCGAGGCGGAACGTCAGGCATTCTGGGCCGGTCGCAAGGCCGCGTTCCCGGCGGTGGGCCGGATCGCGCCGGACTATTTCTGCATGGACGGCACCATCCCACGCGGAAAGCTGCCACAGGTGCTGGCCCGGATCACCGAGCTCAGCGGTCAATACGGGCTGGGCGTGGCCAATGTCTTCCATGCTGGCGACGGCAATCTGCATCCCCTGATCCTCTATGACGTCGATATTCCCGGCGATCTTGAGAAGGCCGAAGCCTTCGGGGCAGATATCCTGAAGCTGTGCGTCGCCGTCGGCGGCGTGCTGACCGGCGAGCATGGCGTCGGGGTCGAGAAGCGCGATCTGATGGGCGAGATGTTCGACGAGACCGATCTGGCCTGTCAGCAGCGGGTCAAATGCGCCTTCGATCCCGGCCTGCTGCTCAATCCGGGCAAGGTTTTCCCGGTGCTGCATCGCTGCGCTGAGCTGGGACGCGTGCACGTCCATCGCGGGAAGCTGGCCTTCCCTGACCTGCCGCGCTACTGATGCGGAACGTACCGATCCGTACTATTTCGCCAGCTACGCCTGATGAGGTGTTGCATGCCGTGGCCGAGGCCGCGGCAAAGGGTCAGCATATCGAGGTGATGGGTGGCGGTACCAAGCGCGCAATCGGCGTCCTCGGGGCGGTAGATCTGGTGTTGTCGACGGCATCCCTGGACCGCGTGATCGACTACGCGCCGGACGAACTTGTGCTGACCGCCCAGCCCGGCGTTCGCATCACCGATCTTGAGACACTGGTCGCCGGGCGCGGCCAGATGCTGGCCTTCGAGCCGCCGCGCTTGACCAGGCTGCTGGGCGCACAAGGCGAGCCCACGCTTGGCGGCGTGCTGGCGGCCAACCTGTCCGGACCCAGGCGCGTTCGCGCCGGCGCAGCCCGGGATCACTTTCTGGGTTTCGAGGCCGTGTCCGGTCGTGGAGAAGTATTCAAGGCCGGCGGCAAGGTGGTGAAGAACGTCACCGGCTACGACCTGATGAAGCTGATGGCCGGGTCGTGGGGTACGTTGGCGATCCTCACCGAAGTCACCATCAAGGTGCTGCCTGCCCCGCGCGCGGAGACCAGCCTGTTGCTGTTTGGCCTTACCGACCAGGCAGCCTGCGAGGCGATGGGCGTGGCCATGAACGGCCCGTTCGATGTCTCCGGCGCGGCGCATCTTCCGACGTTCGCGGCGGGTGCTGCGCCGCTGAAGGCCGGGATGGCCGTGACCGCGCTGCGGCTTGACGGGTTCGAGGCCTCGGTTGCGTCGCGGGTCGAGGCCCTGGTGGCCGCCTTGATTTCCTTCGGGCGGATCGAGCGGTTGGACGCCGCGCACAGCCGCGAGTTCTGGGGTCAGATCCGCGAGGTCGAGGCCTTTGTCAGCGATCCGCGCCCCTTGTGGCGGCTTTCGCTCCCGCCCGCCCACGGATGGAGCGTACCATACCAACTGCCGGGCGACGCGCTCTACGACTGGGCCGGCGGACAGGTCTGGCTGTTGACCGATGTCCCGGCGCAGCAGGTACGTTCGGTCGTCCAGAACCTGGGTGGCCACGCGCTCTGTCTGAGGGGCGGCGAGGCCTTCACCGCACGCAGCGGGCCCCTTGGTGCGCTACAGGCCCGCGTCAAGGCGGCCTTCGATCCGCTGGGCGTGCTCAATCCCGGACGCATGGAGGCCAGCGCATGAGAACGGCGTTCTCACCGGAACAGCTGGCCGACCCCGAGATCGCCGCCTCGGCCAAGGCTATCCGCAAGTGCGTGCATTGCGGCTTCTGCACCGCCACCTGCCCGACCTATGTCCTGCTGGGCGACGAACGCGACAGCCCGCGCGGCCGCATTGAGCTGATCAAGGCCATGCTTGAAGATGGCGGGCCACCCGCGGCCACCACGGTCACCCACGT